>JALOAB010000011.1 GCA_023229045.1 Fidelibacterota bacterium | reverse complement strand
CGATGGGCACCCGACTCAAAATCGTCCCGACCAAGAGCAATCTGCTCAAAACCAAACGCGACTTGGTTTTTGCCCAGGAGGGCTATGATCTGCTGGAGCAAAAACGCCAGGTGCTGGTGGCGAATTTAATGCCGTTGGTCAATGAAACGATTACGGCGCATGACAGAATGGACGCCGCTCTGCGTGAAGCCTATAATGCCCTTCAAAATGCCATTATTTCCAGCGGCAAGAATACGGTCAAATCCATGGCGCGAGCGGTCCGGATAGAATCCGATATTCAGATTCATGCCCTGCGGGTAATGGGTGTGGTTATTCCCAAAATCGAGGTCAAAGTTCACGACGATGCGCCCTATTACAGCGCCGGCAATTCGTCGTTCTGGCTGGACGAAAGCATTCTGCGTTTCAAACAAATTCTGGAAGCGATGGGACGCTTCGCCGAACTGCGCGTTTCGCTCCTGCGATTAGCCCGCGAAGTTCGCAAGACTCAGCGGCGGGTTAATGCCCTTGAAAAAATTGCTATTCCAGATTACCAGGAAACCATTAAATTTATTACGGATTCTTTGGAAGAAAATGAGCGGGGCGCACTGACTTCTCTGAAGTTCATTAAAGAACGCCTTGAAAAACGAAAGGATAACTAAGATACAATCCGAGCGACTCATCTCAAAAATTCTCCTGTTCGCCGACGGTTCGGAAGGGTGTATGTCAGCCGCCAAATACGGTATCGTCCTCGCGAAAATCACCGGCGCGGCTTTAAAGGCGATCTATGTCGTTAATATCGACCTGCTGAAACAGCTCGAACGCGCCCGGATCTTTGTTAAAGTCGAAGAGCTGGATTATGAGCGCGATCTGGAAGAAGACGGTTGGAATTACCTGCGTGACATCACCGATCTGGCAAATTCCAAGGGATTAAGCCTTGAAACCGAATTGCTGAAAGGAACTGTTCATAAAATTGCTATCCAAAAAGTGGAAGAGTGGGGCGCCGATCTGCTCATAATGGGTGAACTCGAACCGGGTTTAGCCCGTCAGGATACGTTTCATGACGAAACGGGATTAATTTTCCGTAAAGCCCGCTGTTCGGTATTAATGGCTAAAGACACCGAACGCATCGATGAACTATTTGAATCTATAACCTGAATTAGTCTGACTGTGATAAGGAGTTGTTTGAAATGAAACTATCAACCTTGCTGAGGCGAGAGGCGATCGTCGTGCCTATGCAAAATACCGACAAAAAATTAGTGATCGAAGAACTGCTGGACGCCGCTTTGGCTACCGGACAAATCCTCGACCGCGCAAAGGCTTTGCAATCCCTTCTCGACCGTGAAAATTTAGGTAGCACCGGCCTGGAGAAAGGGCTGGCGATCCCTCACGCCCGCACCAGCGCCGCCGACGGTATCGTAATGGCTTTGGGCGTCGCGCCGGAAGGCATCGACTTTCAAGCCGCCGATGGCGGTCTTTCGCATCTTTTCTTTCTACTGCTGGCATCGGACGCATTGACGGGAACCTATGTTCAGATTCTGGCGCTGATCGCGCGTCTCAATCAGCAAGCTGATTTTCGCCAGAAAATGCTGGCCGCGACCACACCCGAAGAGATTATAGCCGTTATCCGCAAAACTGAAGAATAAACTCGCCATGTATTTCAATTTTTATACCACTCTGACATTATAAAAAGAATGGTGTTGACTGATTACTCATAATGAATTAATTCTCCCGCCAAATGATATTTATCCACCAACGATCACAATAAAATAAGGAGAAAGCATGAACACAATCGAAAAAGCATTGATGCACGGATTATTCGTTCATCTGCATCACAACATAGATAAGGTGATCGATTTTAAAAGCTTCCAGGAATTAAACCGCCAGGTCAGTAAAGTCTGGCCGGGAGCTCTTACAATCGGCCCGGAAGCCAATGATGACGCCGCAGTCTTCCAAATGCCGGGTATGTCGGGCTATGTGGTAGGCAAGATGGAAAGCCATTGCTCGCCCTGCGTACCGCGACCTTATGATGCCGCCGCTACCGGCGCCGGCGGGGCAATGCGCGATGTGGTCGCCATGGGGGCGCGTCCGATTTTTCTGATGGATTTCATCGGCACCCGCCCGCTCGATCAGGAAGTGATCGTCGGGCCGTGCGGTTTTGAAGGACGTTGTACCTGCGGCAAATGCCAGGTCATGACCAGTCAGGAAAGAGTAAACATTATGGTCAAAGGTCTGGGCGACATGTGCCGGACGATGGATGTTTTTATCATCGGTGGCGGATTCTCAACCTCTTTTTCGGACATTGTTCCGGCTGTCGTGGTTTCGGTTATCGGCAAACTGGTTACCGAAAAGCCGCTTACCAAACCGGCTAAAAATGTCGGCGATAAAATTATTATAATCGGCGTGACCGGCGTTGATGGCAACGATACTCTTTTCCGGGCCGGGTTGGTCAAAGAAATGCGCCCGGCAATTGCTCTCTTCAAAGAGGAAAAAGAAGCTATGGAGGCGGCCCTGGCGGCTTTTGCCACCGGCAAAATCAAAGCCTGTTCCGATCTGGGCGCCGCCGGTATCGGAGCCGCGATCTGTGAGTCGGCCAGATACGGTAATCGGGGTGCCAAAGTGGATCTGTCCAAAGTTCCGGTTTCCGTGAAAAACATTACCCCGCAGGAAGTTTTAATTTGTGAAACCCAGGCGCGCTATATAGTGCAGGTTGCCCCGGAATCGGTCGGCGAGGTTGTAAACGCTATCCGGGCTAAGGCCGAACATGTCGCTGTGATCGGCGAAATTACCGACAGCGGACAGGAAGTCTTCGAATACAACGGCGAGATCATCGCCACTATTCCCAATAAACCCTCTCAGGATATTTTAGAAATCCTGCGAAGCGGTAAATAAATCCATAATTCGCCCTGGGCGTATTCCATAGCGAAGTAGAGATGAAAAAATAGTGTTTTTCGCCTCTTTGTTTGGATTTTTGGGTTAATGGAACTTTTGAGCTGCTATTTTTCTAAGATTTCGGAGATTATTTCTTCTTTGTAATTTGCAGACCAAGATCATTTAATTGTTGTTCTTCTACGGCGGTCGGGCAACCGTCCATCAGGGAGGCGCCGCTGGTGGTTTTCGGGAAGGCGATCACCTCGCGCAGATTATTAGCTCCGGCCAGCACCATGACCAGGCGATCGAAGCCGAGCGCGATACCGCCGTGGGGCGGCGCGCCGTAACTGAGGGCGTCCAGTAAAAAACCGAATTTATTGCGAGCGGTTTCCGGGCTGATCCGTAAGACGTCGAACATCCGATTTTGCATTTCCACGGTATGATTACGAATACTGCCGCCACCGATCTCATGTCCATTGATTACGATATCGTATGCCCGCGCGCGCACTTTAGCCGGATCGCTGGCCAAGAGGTGTTCCTCTTCCGGAACAGCCGCGGTGAAAGGATGATGCTTGGCGACCAGACGCCCTTCCTCATCACTCCATTCAAGTAATGGAAAGCGCGTTATCCAGACCGGTTTAAAAATATCCGCCGGGATCAATTCCAGGCGTTTGGCAATTTCCAGGCGCAGATTACCGAGCGCAGAATAGGTTTTTTCGGGTACATCGGCCATGAAAAATAGCATGTCGTCTGCATGCGCTTTGAATTCAGCGATTATTTCTTCCTTGACGGTCAGCAAGAAACGGGCAATTCCACCTTCCAAACCGGCAGGCGTCACTTTTGTAAATGCCAGCCCCGGCGCGCCCCATTTTTTCGCCAATTCCGTCAATTCATCGATTATTTTACGAGAAATGCGCGATGCTTGTGGAACGCAAATTCCAGCGACGATTCCGCCACCTGCAATCGCTTTCCTGAAAACCTCGAATTCGGAGCGACTGGCGATTTCATTCAGAGTATGTATTTCATGGTCAAAGCGCAAATCGGGTTTGTCACTGCCAAAGCGCCGCATCGCTTCTTCATACTGCAGGCGCGGAAAAGGCGTTTCGAGTTCGATATCGCCAACTTCCCGAAAAACACGCCGGAGCATTTCTTCGGTCGATTGTATGACGTCTTCTTCTTCCACAAACGACATCTCGACATCAATCTGGGTAAACTCAGGCTGGCGGTCGGCACGTAAATCTTCATCCCGGAAACAGCGCACAATCTGAAAATAGCGGTCGAAGCCGGAGATCATCAAAATCTGCTTGTATTGTTGGGGTGATTGCGGCAGAGCATAGAAATTTCCCGGGCTGAGACGACTCGGCACCAGGAAATCGCGCGCTCCTTCGGGGGTACTGCGCATCAGGAAAGGAGTTTCAATTTCGAAGAAATTGCGCTCGTTATAAAAATTGCGCACACTCTGATAAGTTTTATGCCGGATGGCGATATTGCGCTGGAGCTCGCGCGTCCGCAGGTCAAGATAGCGGTATTTAAGACGTAAATCCTCCAGGCCGGTGGCGCGGTCAGTCACCAGAAAGGGTTGCGGGTGGGATTCGTTCAAGATTTCCAGCTCGATTGCCAGCAACTCAACTTCACCGGTGGTCATTTCGTGGTTGATGGCATCTGGCGGACGACGTCGCACGCGACCGCGCACGGCGATAACGTCTTCCAGGCCGAGTTTGCGGGCTAGGCTCATTAATTTCTCGCCCGAATTCGGATCGAAGACAACCTGAGTCAAACCATAACGATCGCGCAGATCGACGAAAATCAACCCGCCGTGGTCACGCCGGCGATTGACCCAGCCATTCAGAGTGACAATCTGTTCAACATATTCCGGGCGCAAGTCGCCGCAGGTCAGAGTGCGTTTTAACATTATCTTTTTCCCATTATTTGAAAACCCTTACAACCGGCAAAAATTAACGATTCCACTCAGTTTTCACCAGTAGAAAACTGCATCTAAAATTTTATAAGTTGATTTGTAAAACAGATCCGCCTATTTTCGATTTGCAAATTTAAGGCGATTTTATTCCTGAAGGGGTATTTGGCGATCGGGTACGGATTGGTTTTCAACAGCCCGCTGAATTTCTGGTGGATGGGTGAACTGCATTTCACAGCGCCCTTCAAAAACCGCGCCGTCTTCAATGACGATTTGGGTTGCATGAATGTCGCCGCGTAAAAACGCCCGGTCTCCAAGAGCGACTTTCCCGGCGGCCTTGATATTGCCCTCGACATGTCCGCCGATATTCAGATGCGCGCCTTGAAGATTCCCCTTAATCGTCGAACCGGAAAAAATTGTGATCGTTCCATCGGTTTCGACATCGCCGGCGATTTTTCCGTAAATAATGATATCACCTTCGAGTCGCAGATTGCCGGTAATAACAGTTTTCTCACCAATAATGGTGTTGATTGATGCTTCTTTTTTCTTAATAATGGTTGACATCTCAGTTGCTTCCTTCATTCTTCAGGGAAATATCGGCTTTTTTATATGAATAAATCAGGTCCTGCGGATCGATCGGATTGCCTTCGCGCCAGATTTCCAGATGCAGATGCGGTCCTTCGCTTTTCCCGGTATTGCCGAGATAACCGATGACTTCACCGCGTCGGACGTATTGATGTTCGGCAACACTATTGCGCTGATTATGCCCATAAATGCTGAAGTATCCGTTGGAATGGTAAAGGATGACCATGTAGCCGAGATCGTTAGTCCAGTTGGAAAAGACTACTACCCCGGCCGCCGCGGCTTTGATTGGAGTGCCTTCCGGCGCAACTACATCCACTCCATAATGATTCTCGCTGGTCATGACCTTATCGTCGATGAAGCCGCGGGTGATGTAACCAGTGACCGGTGGGGAAATGGGTATATTTTCGAGGAAACTGATCTGAACAAAACGACTACGATCGGAATTACTCTTCAGGTAATCGGCGGTTAGATTAGAGGCTGAATCACCAGAAGTCAGGATCAGGTCGGTTCCTAAAACCGAGCGAATATATTGATCCATCTGACGAATTTGGTTATAATCGCTGAGAATCTGGGATACCTTCAGGCGATCCTGGACCAACTGCGCATTTTCAAGATTGACCTGCCGGAATTTAACCGCCTTGGGTAAGGTGATCAGGATCGTAACTATCAATAGCGCCAGAAAAATCGATACACCAATTATAACCGCCCGGGCAGATGCATTACTGAAAGTCAAAATCATCGGTTTGTCACGACTTTCAGAGAGCAAGTGCAGAGTATATTTTTTCTTTTTCACTATTTTTCCTCGATACTTTCAAACAGCTCCAACAGACGCGCCAGATCGTCCCGCGAATAGAATTCAACCGCGATTTGCCCCTTGACTTCGCCGCCTTTTATTTTCACTTTAGTCCCCAGGATATGCATCAATTTTTCTTCGATCTTTTTCAAGTCCGGGGTTTTGGCGGAAGCCGCGGCTTTTTCGACCAGTGGCGATTCCTGAATTTTTTTTGCCAGTTTTTCAACTTCACGGACGCTCAGACCGTCGCGTTTGATTTTTTGCCAGAGATTGAACTGTTGCTGGGGATTGCCAATTGCCAGGAGTGGTCGGGCATGACCGGCGCTGAGTTCGCCAGCTCGCAAGTCGTTTAAAATTGTTTCAGGCAGATTGAGCAGGCGCAGTGAGTTGGTGATAGTCGGGCGCTCTTTGCCGACCTTGCGGGCAATCTCTTCATGAGAGAGATCAAAGGTATTCGACAGCATTTGGTAAGCGCGGGCTTCATCGACCGGATTGAGGTCCTCACGCTGGACATTTTCAATCAGCGACAGTTCCAGCATTTCGGCTTCGCCGGAAACCGGGATGATATAGGCCGGAATGGAAGTTTTTCCCAGTTCCTGGCAAGCACGCAGGCGACGTTCGCCGGCGATCAATTCGAAGCCATCATCCAGCTGGCGCACCGTGATCGGTTGAATTACACCTTTTTCACGAATCGACATGATCAATTCTGCCATAGCCTGTGCACCAAATTCCTTACGCGGCTGTTGCGGGTTGAGTTTTATTTTTGCCAGATCAATTTCAGCCGTCGAGTAGATTTGCTCGATCCCTTCCGGAAATTCCGGGATCAGCGCGCCAATGCCTTTACCCAAGCGTTTGCCCGTCGTCATGCAGTAATTCTCCTACCAGATTCATATAATCCTGAGCGCCCGCCGAAGTAGCATCATAAAGAATGATCGGCTTTCCGAAACTGGGCGACTCGCCCAGGCGGACATTGCGCCGCACCATAGTGTTATATACTTTG
Organism: Fidelibacterota bacterium; assembly: GCA_023229045.1. Taxonomy (GTDB): domain Bacteria; phylum Fidelibacterota; class UBA2242; order UBA2242; family UBA2242; genus JAGNGI01. The sequence continues at coordinate 18,378 of JALOAB010000011.1, read as the reverse complement.
CCTTTAAAATGACTGCGCACCTGCTCCGAAACTTCCTGTGACAGGCGCAGGCGCCCGTCGTACATTGTGATTAATACACCTTCAATTTGCAGATTGCGATTTATACTGCGCTGGATCAGGCGAATGGTATGCAATAACTGGCCAAGACCCTCCATGGCGTAGTATTCGCACTGAATCGGGATCAGCACCGATTGAGAAGCCGCCAGACTATTGATTGTCAGCAGACCTAATGAAGGCGGGCAGTCGATTATTACATATTTATAATCGCGTGTCATCGATTCGAGAGCTTTCTTTAAAACCAGTTCGCGTCCGATCAGTGAAACCATTTCAATTTCAGCCCCGACTAGACGGGTCGAAGCCGGCAGAATATCCAGATACGGAATTTCCGAAGCCGTAATCGCCGTATCTATTTCGGTGCCTTCGATCAGCACTTCATAAACCGTATTTTCCAAATTATGATAATCAAGACCGCACCCAATCGTAGCGTTGGACTGCGGATCCATGTCAATCAACAGAGTGTTGACTTCGGATACGGCTAGCCCGGCGGCGACGTTAACCGCGGTAGTGGTTTTCCCAACCCCGCCTTTCTGATTGGCAATTGTGATTATCTTGGGCATGCGTATTTATCTAAACTTCGTATTTTCAATATATTTTCTTCATAAAACTGCATTAAAAAGCATTGCAAATTTAAATCCTGCCTACTCTAAAAAACAAGGTAAAAGCCCGCCCGCTGTGGAGTAGGTCTACAGAATGCGCCAACTTAGCGGGCACGTCGCCAGAAAGTTGGTATAAATACGATCAATATCGAATAGAACTCCAACCGGCCGAATAACATGCTGACTATCATGACCAATTTGTTAATCACTGTCATGGCGGCGTAACTCTCAATCGGCCCAAAAAGACCTATACCCGGACCGACGCCACCAAGAGTGGTGGCGACTGCAATGAGCGCTGACTTGACTGGAACTCCACCCATGGCTACAACCAAACTGGCGACTAACCAAAAACTTAGATACATTCCGATATAAATGATCGCATTTTGAATCGTCTTCTCGTCAATTGTGCGGTTATTTAATTGAATTGTCGTCACCACCCGCGGATGGATCAGCTGAATGAGTTCCCGATAGATTCCTTTAAAAAGCAGTATAATGCGCGAATTTTTAATAGCGCCACTCGTCGATCCCGGGCAGGCGCCAATCAACATTAAAATCAGCAAAACAATCTGCGTTACCGGCGCCCAACGATCCCAGTCGGCCGTGACAAAACCGGTCGTCGTACCGATCGATACCACCTGAAAGACGCCGTAACGCAAAGCTTCCAGCCAGGTGCCATAAGTATGCAAACGCAAATTAATCACGACGATCAGCGCGGCTCCCGCGAGAATCAGTAAATAGATATACACTACCTCGGAATAAAAACGCCAGCTTTTGTCCCGCCGGAATAACTTCGGATACAGGGTAAAATTCAAACCAGCCAGCACCATAAATACTACGATGACGATTTCAACATAAACATTATTGTAGGCGGCGATGCTGGCATTCTTGGGTGAAAATCCGCCGGTCGCAACAGTGGCTATGGCGGTCAGAGAGGCGTCAAAAAACGGCAACCCCAGGATCATCAAAAGCCCGGTTTCGATCGCGGTTAAAAGAAGATACACCGACCATAGTAAACGGGCGGTGTCCTTGATTTTGGGCGTGATCTGTTCGTTGGCGAGTGACGACGACTCAAAGGTGTAGAGATTGCGTCCGCTGACGTTAATCGCCGGTAAAACCACCAGCGCCAGGATTATTACGCCCATGCCGCCGATCCAGTGGGTCATACTGCGCCAGACCAGCAGGCTAACTGGCAACTCCTCAATATTGTTCAATATAGAAGCGCCGGTTGTCGTAAAACCGGAAACTGATTCAAAAAGGGCATTAATAAAACCCTGGAAATACCCCGAAAAGTAATACGGCAAGGCGCCGATAAAGGAGGTTCCGACCCAGCCGATTACCACGATCACCATCGCTTCCCAGCGCTGAATATTAAAATTGCGCGGTTTATGAATCTGCATCAGCAGTCCAACAACGGTGGCAACGGCAATACTGATGAGAAAGGCCGGCGTGGCCGCATCGTGTTTAAACAGGCTGAGCGCCAGCGGCAAAAGCAGAATCAGCCCCACTATGAAGAAAAGATTACCCAGAACGGCAATAATATTACGGATTTTCACTACCCGCTCCCGATCAGCTTTTTAACATTTCCAGATTAAACATATTGCTGATTATTTTACTCTTTTTCTAAATAGGAAGCAAGTTCGGATCGTTTTATACTTCTTTGAACTTTTATAAAATTCCATTGTAAAAAGGGGCAAAAATCAGCAGATTAGCTCCGTGAATTGGTTCTTAAAAAAGTTATAAAATGAAAACTCTCATATATATCGGTCGCTGGATTGTCGGATTTGTGTTCTTCTTCCTGCTGGCGGCGACCATTTTTATCGGGTTGATATTCTGGAAACCATCTCAGGTCTATATTCTGGTCCAACCGATCTGTCGGATTGCTCTGCGCGCCATCGGCGTCCGTATTAAAGTAAACGGATGGAAAAATTTCGATCCGCGCCGACCGTACTTAATCATCTGTAACCATGAAAGCTTGCTGGATGCGTTCATTTGTCCGGCTTATATCCCAATGTATTTCACGACTCTGGAGCTGGCCGACCATTTCAAATGGCCGGTATGGGGCTGGATGATTCGCAGATGGGGTCACATTCCAATCAGCAAGGGTAATCCTGGGGCTTCTCTCGATAGTTTGCAAAAGGCCGCCGCCCTGCTTAAAAGCGGCACCTCAATCCTTATTTTTCCGGAAGGAAGTCGTACCACCAACGGCAAAATGCAATCGTTCAAAAAGGGGGCTTTTTATCTGGCGGATCAGGCTCAGGCTGATATTTTACCGCTGGCAATCAACGGGTTATGGCGAGCTAAAACGCGCGGCGATTGGCATCTGCGCTCGACTAACGTCAGCCTGACTTTCGGACGTCCAATACCTTACACCGCTTATCAGCACCTTTCGGCCGATACTTTGCGCGATCTCGGTTTTAAAACCATCCAGAAATTAAAACTCGCGACCGACACGGCTGATTTCCCGTCAGGAGACCGGTAAATACCAACTTGAGTTTACCCTAAATTTTCTTATATTACCACCATGAGAAATACAAACTTTTCCGCCTTGCCCGAACGTAAACAGTTACTCTATGAACAAATGGCGCGCAGTTATCGTACCTTCGAACGCCAGAAAAATACACCGTGGGTTCCGTTTGAAGGACGTCTGATCGAAAGTAAAATCGCCATTATTTCAATCGCCGGCGCCTATCTCAAGGATCAGAAACCGTTCACCAACCGTGAGACTGAGAATGATTACCGCTGTCGCGAAATCCCGCTCAATTTCAACCACGAAGATCTGCAATTCTTTGCCACCGATTGGGAACCCAGTGAGGCGCTGGCTGATTTCAACGTCATTCTCCCGATCGACCGGCTGGTACTGTTGCAAAAAGAAGGTATGATCGGTAAAATCCACGAGACTGTTATCAGTATCGCCGGATTTACCAAGAGTCCAAAAATGTTCGGCAAGTTTCTTGATAAGACCAACGACACTCTGAAAAAAGCGGAAGTCAATGGCGTTTTGATTTTGCCGTGTTCCGCTCAGACATCGGCGGCGGCCTGTCAGGTAGCCATTCACCTGGAAAAAAAGGGTTTGCCGACTGTCCTGCTGACCACTTTTTATGAGCAAGCTCTGACTCTCGCCCCGCCACGCAGTGCCTTCATTAATTTTCCATTCGGCCGCCCCTTCGGCAAGGCCAATCACGTTACCCTGCACACCGCCATTTTGCGCGATACTCTGCGGCTTTTTGAAAAAGCCAAGACGCCCGGCGAGGTCCTCTGCCTGAACTTCGTCTGGTCATTTGGAGCGGTGCCAAACTGGTAACCTTTCCGGAGGTTTCTCTGAACTTACTGGAAAATGTAATCTGGCTGGGACATTCGTCGCTCCGAATTACCGGCGAGAAAAAAATTTATATCGACCCTTTCCGGATCGAAGGCGGAGCGCCGGCGGATATTATCCTGATCACCCATGATCATTATGATCACTTTGATCGCAGTTCCATCACCAAAATCCATAAAGCTGAAACCATAATTATCGCGCCGTCCAGCGTTTGCCAACAATTGTCCGGCGACACCAGATCTATCGTTCCGGGTGGACAAATCACCCTTGATAAAGTTATTATCCGGGCGGTGCCCGCCTATAATATTGGTAAAAAATTTCACCCACGCGAAAACCAGAACGTTGGTTACCTAATTCAGATCAATAACCTGACCTATTATCATGCCGGAGATACCGATCTCACCCCGGAAATGAAAAATATACGCGCCGACGTCGCCTTTCTACCGGTTAGCGGCACCTATACCATGAATGCCGCCGAAGCCGCCCAGGCTGTCAAAGAAATTCGCCCGCAAGTGGCGGTGCCGATTCACTGGGGCGCAGTCTGCGGCACGCGTGCCGACGCCGAAAAATTTGCTCAGTTAGCCGATTGCATAGTAGTCATCTTAAATAAAGGAAAGTAGCCCGATTATGTTTAAAAAAATCCTGTTTTTGTTAGTTCTGGCAACCACACTCTTCGCTCAATCCGATCCGGCTTCAGTCCGCCCCGACAGCGCGGGTATTTACTACCGGATGAGTATTCAGGCTTACAGCCAACAGCAATACGATCGCTATCTCGAATATACTCAAAAAATCCTGCAGGTTTATCCGGATAATTACACTATCCAATATAATCTGGCCAGCGCTTACGCTTTGAATCAAGATACTATCAATACCATCAAAATCCTGAATTCATTGGTTGATAAAGGTCTGGGTCTGGTAGCCGAGAACGATCCGGATTTCGAAAGCCTGCAAAATATTCCGGCTTTCAAGGCTTTGGTGAAAAAAATCGAAAGAGCCAAAAAACCTGTCAAATCGAGTAAAAAAGCCTTCACTGTTGCCGAAAAAGACCTCTTCCCGCGCGGCATCGCTTACGATCCGAAAACAAAAAATCTTTACTTAAGCAGTCTTTATAAATCGAAAATCGTCCGAATCGACCGTAAGGGAAAAATCGCTGATTTTATACCCGAAAAACAGGATGGTCTCGGCCCGGTAATTGCAACTCGCATCGACAGCGACCGTCGGATTCTGTGGGCGCTGAGTTCCTATGGGGCGCCAAATGCAAAAACGCCCCGTGACATTGCCGGAACGGCTTATATTTATAAATACAATCTGGATGATGGCACATTAATTAAGAAATATGATTTGCTTAAACCACGCGGTCATTTTTTGACTGAACTGGTTGACGATCGGGTCGGAAATCTCTATATTGCCGATACCGGCCTGCGGACTATTTTCCGCCTGGATGCTCAAAAAGACACCTTAGAAAAATTTATCAACATGCGCAATTATCCGCAGTTAACCGGTCTGACCATTTCATCCGACGATAAATTCCTGTTCGTCGCGCATGGCAATGGTATTCTTAATATCGAAATCGCCACCGGCCGGATCACACCTCTTACTCATCCTGAGCATATTCTGCTGGTAGCCTGCGATTGTCTGTATTTCCATAATAATTCATTGATCGCTATCCAAACTTTCCTGAACCGTATTGTTCAATTCCAATTGAGTCCGGATTTTAATAGCGTTACCGATTATAAAATCCTTGAATCCAACAATCCGGATTTCAGCGTCCCATCCTGTGGGATCATTGACGGCAAATATTTCTATTACGTCGCCAACAGCCAGATCAATAATCTCGATCGCGCGGGTAATATTTTGACTCCCGAACAATTGAAGGACATCCTGATTTTCAAAGCCAAGCTCTAACCGGTATATTTTTTCACAACATGGACGAACTCCTTCAGTCGGCCGTATTGGCCGCGCAAGCCGCCGGCGCCATACTGCGAAAATATTATAAGCAAGAATATAGGATTTCCAGCAAAGGTCCCAATAATCCGGTCACGAGCGCCGATTTTGAAGCCGATGCATTTTTAAAAGAAACACTGCTTAGAATTCGTCCGGATTACGGCTGGCTGTCCGAAGAAAGCGCCGATTCAGCCGAACGTTTATCCAAAGAGCGGGTTTGGATCGTCGATCCATTGGACGGCACACAGGAATTCATCGCTGGTCGTCCAGAATTTATGGTCTCGATCGGTCTGACGGAAAACGATCAACCAATTTTGGGAGTGCTCTATAATCCCATCACAGATGAACTCTTTTCCGCGCAAAAAGGACGCGGCGCATTCCTTAACGACCGTCCGATTCATGGCACTAAAACCGCTCAAATCCGCGCCGCCCATCTGATCGCCAGCCGCACCGAAATAGCCGCCGGACTTTGGCAATCATATTTACACTATTTCAAAACCGTTGAACCACGCGGCAGTGTCACTTATAAACTCGCGCAAGTCGCCGCCGGCAAAGCCGACCTGCATATCAGCCTTAAGCCCAAAAACGAATGGGACGTCTGCGGCGCGCATTGTCTACTCAATGAAGCCGGCGCAAAAATGACCGAACGCAATGGTCAGCCGATCACCTATAACCGCGCAAATCCGCTCATCCCGGGCGGGGTGATTGCGGGAAATAATCAGCTTATAAAACAAGTGTATAAAATTCCCTTTACGGATATTTGGAATTAACGTCCGACTGTTCTATATTTGCCGGTCAATTATGGTAGATTGTAGCAATTCAAATAACGTTAAATCACCCGCAATACCGTCACAGAATTATACTAATGGTCTGTCCCGCCACGAAAAGGAGATGGGCATTCAGATCGCCGAGATGGAAAAGTATAAGTGGATCTGCAGTCAGGACCAGGGGCATGACGTCGGGAGGTTGGCTTACTTCGAATGGACTCAAAAATATGGTCGGAAAGTGCGCGAATGGCTGGAATCTCTATCGGATGATGAGATCGATCGGCTTTTTTCCACGCTATCCGACCGGATCAAAAACTATATTCTGGAAAAAGCGCATTAACCGATCAATATGATCGCAACAGTCCACTCAGTTCCATTCCAATCACTTCAATCAGCGGAGGAATAATAATGGATTCCAGAGATCAATCCGTTAATAAATTACCTGAAAATGCCTATCGCACACTCAAATCCGACGAGGAGTATATCCCGGTCATTCCCGATCAAAAAATCGTTCCGGAAGTCACCTCTTATTCACTCGGATGGGGACTCTTTTATGCCGTGCTGTTTTCAATGGCGGCGGCTTATCTGGGTTTGAAAATCGGCCAGGTTTTTGAAGCCGCTATTCCGATTGCCATTCTGGCGGCCGGCTTGTCGGTACTATTGAAACGAAAAAACGCCTTACAGGAAAATGTCATCATCCAATCGATCGGGTCTAGTTCGGGCGTGATCGTCGCCGGAGCGATTTTCACGATTCCGGGACTTTATATTCTTGGGCTGAATGCCAATTATCTCCAGATCTTCTTAGCCTCATTGCTGGGTGGATTCCTGGGGATTCTGTTCCTGATTCCCTTCCGTAAATATTTCGTCAAAGATATGCATGGCGAATTTCCTTTTCCTGAAGCGACGGCTACGACCGAAGTGCTGGTGGCTGGCGAGGGCGGCGGCGATCAGGCGCGGGTGTTGGTTTCGGCGGCTTTGGTTGGCGGTTTGTACGACTTTTGCGTCGCCGGACTCGGTTTCTGGAAAGAGGTGGTCTCGACCTCGGTCTTTCGCTGGGGCGCCCTGCTTTCCGATAAATTGAAATGGGTTCTGAAGATCAATATCGGCGCGGCGGTGACCGGGCTGGGTTATATCATCGGTCTGCGTTATTCGGCCATCATTGCCAGCGGTTCGTTCCTGGCCTGGTGGGTGATCGTACCGATGGTCGGTTATGTAGCCGGACTCGGCGACCAGACTCCGGATGCCATTTTCTTCACTTATGTCCGGCCTATCGGAATTGGCGCCATTGCGGCGGCCGGAATTATCGGGATTCTGAAATCCTCTAGAATCATCGGCGGGGCATTCAAACTAGCCGGCAAGGAATTATTCGGCGGAGCGAAGGGCGTTGTGAGCGAAAAGAGCGACCGCATCCAGAAAGACATCCCGATGAAATGGGTCGCAATTTTCCTGGCCTTGACATTGATTGTAATCTTTTTATTTTTCTTGTTTGGTGTGCAGGTTACGCTGAAACAGGCGCTGGTTGGATTGCTGATCGTCACCGTGATCTCATTTTTATTCACAACGGTAGCCGCGCGGGCGATTGCCATTGTCGGCTCGAATCCGGTTTCCGGAATGACTCTGATGACCCTTTTGTTGTCGTCATTCATCCTGGTGAAGGTCGGGCTGGTTGGCAATCACGGCATGCTGGCGGCACTGTTAATTGGCGGCGTGGTCTGCACGGCGCTATCGATGGCCGGCGGTTTCATTTCGGATCTGAAAACCGGTTACTGGCTCGGCACCACTCCCATCAAACAGGAAGGCTATAAATTTCTGGGCTCGCTATTTTCGGCGGCTTCGGTCGGATTGGTAATTTTACTATTGAATAAAACATTCGGCTTCGGCGGCGATTCGCCCCTGCAGGCTCCGCAAGCCTCGGCTATGGCGGCTGTTATCAAACCGTTAATGACCGGCGCTCAGGCGCCCTGGATACTCTATTTAACCGGTATTTTTCTGGCAATTATCCTGGAGATCGTTCACGTTCCGCCACTAGCCTTTGCACTCGGAATTTATCTGCCAATTCAATTAAACACGCCCTTGCTGTTCGGCGGTTTGGTCGCCTATTTTGTCTCGAAGAGTTCCAAAAATGAAAAACTGGTAAAAGCCCGCGGTGAGCGCGGCACCCTGATCGCGTCCGGATTTATCGCCGGCGGGGCAATCATGGGAGTCGTTTCGGCTTTTATAATTTTCATCGGGCAGAAATTCTTCGGCGAGGGCTGGACGCTGGCCAAGGGAATTGGAACCATGCATTGGGCTGAGTCGGCCGGGGGCGAAATCCTTGGATTCGTAATGTTCGCCCTGCTGTGCGTCTATCTTTATTGGGATTCCCTGCGGGTAAAAAATAATTTCTGAAAACCGGAATTCTTAAAGATTCTGATTTAAATCACTTTATTTCACTGGTAATTCTACCTATATTTCACCGGTCATTTACTGCATGGAGGAAAAAATGGATATAAAAGTTTTAGGAATAATCGGATTGGCGATTCTGCTGAGCTTTTCGGCTTGTTTAGAAGGACTATTTGATTCAACTGAAGACGATGCCGATACCACCGACGTTTCTTTTGTCGGGAAATGGTGTCTGGTCACCCAGACCGAAAATGGAGTCAAAGAGACTCACGGTCAGATCATCACCATGAATGAAGACGGAAGCGGAACATTTCGCTCCAGCGAGGATGATGATACTTTTACCTGGAGCACTCTAGACGGCGTTTTGAAAGTAACCCTGGTGGATGAAATTTTCGAGGCCAACTATCAATTCGACGGCAATACCGTGACTCTTACTTATGAAGAAGAAGGTCATACTTACGTCGAGCTATACGCCAAACACACCGGCGAGAAGAACGAGGCTTTGATCGGGAAATGGACCGGCGTTCGGGCAACGGAAGGTGGCGTTGATTATGCTCCCACGACGACCGTAACATTCGGTACAGATGGTTCGGCAGTGGCATATTTTATCGAAGAGACTGAAATTGACGCACAGGTCTTCTCCTGGTCGACTTCCGGCAATTATTTGCTCAACGATATTATCGAAGATGATTCCGAGATGTGGACCGGTATTGAATATACGCTTGCCGCGCCTCTGCTGGCGGCTAAAGAATATTATGATGACGGTGTCGAATACATCACCACTTTCATTAATGACAGCGGTGAAAAAGATAACGCCTTGAATGGTACATGGAGCCTGACCGGCCTGACCGTCAACGGCGGTTCCATCCCGCCGCAGATCATTCCTCAGGGGGCATCATTCACATTAGATGCCACCACCGGCACAGGAGCCTTCGTGCTGGACGAAACACCGGTAACCTATACCTGGACAACCAATTCCGGCTATCTGCTGATATATCCGACCGCGGGGTCATCCCAGATCGGTATTGGCCAGGAGTATAATATTGAAGGCGCTACCTTGACATTTTCGATCGCCTTCAACGCCGAAACTGTCGCATACTATTTCGGCTCAAACCAATTCCTGGCCGGTTATGCGGCCGCGAATGAATATGTCAAGGCCGACTTTACATTCACGAAACAGTGATCGAGCAGATTAGATAGTTCGATAAAAAACTGATTCTAAAAATCCTTCATCATATTTGAGTGATGAAGGATTTTATATGTGCTAATTATCCTTAGCGCCCTGATTGATCCAGTCCTCGATCATCTTGATTTCCACACTGTTCAGATAGGGACCGCCCTGCGGCATCCGTATTCCTCTGGAAGGCGTTTCCTGGGATATTTTTTCATACATAAAACTGTTATCCGCATTTCCCGGTTCTACGACCGGACCGTTATCGCTACCAGCCATAAGACCGTCGTAGGTCGTCAAATCGAGGTGGGGTGATAAGGCGCTGGTATGACAACCTATACAGTTATATCTGGCGCTTCTAAATATCTTCTGGTCAATATCAGTGGCGTAACTGACCTGGCCGGTTTCATCTCCGTCACAACCGATCAAGCTCAATCCTGACAAGATGAGTATTGATACCAATAGGGAAATCGTTAAAATTTTTCTCATTAAGGCTCCTTTTTAAATATTTTGAGCAACGCTGAAGGCGAAGACACTGCCGGCATGCCCTAGGCTTAACCAGGTCAGATCGACTTGCAGGCGATTGATTACCACGCCGCCACCAAGTGACGAGGAATTGAAGAAATTTGTCAAAGTATGCCGGGTATTGATTCCAAACCGGCGGCTCGAAGTGCCCCAGCGCAGAAAAAAGTTACTCCCGATGAGAAATTCGCCGCCAATTTTCACGATATAATCTCCGGCTTCATAATGCATCAGATCGGCCGCAATGATCATCGGCAGATGTTCCAACTTTTTGGAAACTCCCGCCATCAGTGCCGGCTGAATTTTTTCTTCATCGCTGATATATCCGGATAGCAAACGTCCGAAATTTGTATAGGCTAATCCGATCGAAAGGGTCGAGATCGCATCGTAATACAATAAGCCCATTGAACCCAGCAAGGCTTTCGAATTATAGTTCGCCAGATCGGAGTTTATGACGGTAGCCGTCAGTCCTGCGCTTAATTTACCGGTCAGAGGCAATCCATATCCGATGCGAAGCGTCAGATCACTGACATGAAATTCGCCCAGTTCATGGCCATCTTCATCGGTTTCCTTAAAATTGCCATAATCAAAATAGCCAACGATCGCCGCCAGATTACCGCGTCCCGGCGCCCGCCAGGTAATCAGGGCATTGGTTGCCTGAATATCAAGAACATAGCGCGTGTAATTCAACTGACAGGTGCGGGGAACGACTGTCAAAATCGCGGGATTATAGGTGACTCCCGAAGAATTGCGGGTCTGAGCGACAAGCGCCGCACCCATGCCCCAACCGCGGGCATCAATCGGTTGATAGAGCCCCTGAAAAAGGGCTTGCCCAAACATGCTCGTCGATAATATCAGTCCGATTAATGAAATTCTATATATTACTTTCATCGCTGTTTTCGTAAGTCTCTTCGTCATTCCACTGCTTGAGCGTCACTTTGTTCCGCCGGCGGATACTCAAATAGGCCAAAAGCGCCGCTACCGGCATAATTAACCACAAAATATTCTGAATGTCCAGAAGAAATATCCATTGATATTTGCACGCCAGGTATTTTTCCCATTGATTGAGCAGGTTTTCATATCCAGTATCAGTCGCTTGCATAACAGCCCGCTCGAATTCGACACCGCTCCGCATCGTTTTTAGAATTTCCACCACCGTTCCCACTCCGTAGACCATTTCGATAAACTCAATCAGCGCGGCGCTTTCGGCATAGGCCAGGTCAGCCTGCAGATGACTGAATTTCAGCACCCGCTCGATTTTTTCGAGGGGAATCAATTTTTTACGGAATAAAGCTTTGGAAACGACTATTCGATTCCGCAAACCAAATTCCCCGGTGTAGTAAACCGCCACGCCCTCGTTGAACCAGACTGGCGTCAGATTTAGCGGCACATACTGTCCCTGTAATAAATGAATCAGTTCGTGAACCACGGTCGAACGATATTCCCGCAAAGTAGAACGGCTCAGATCCGGCGACCTGACCACCACTAGATCCTGTGGGAAAAGGGTGACGGCGCCAACCCAATCCGGAAGATCAGCGCCAACCGCCGCCCGGAAATCATCTGCACGCGCGACGATCCGGAAGCGAATAGTATCCTCCTGCGATTGCCAGACTTCCGGCACATTTTTCAGCGTCTGGGCGATAGCCTCGCGCGTGTAATCTGCCAATCGTTTATACTTGGGAGGATGGGTAATCTCAATCGGCGACACGTCAGCCGCAACCATCAGGCGCGCCAACGCCAATACAATAATAATCCGTAACCGCATTACAATAAATCGACGGGATCAATGTCGATAGCGATCCGGGCTTGCCGACTCAGGGTTTGATGCTCGCGTGAATTCAGAAATGTGCTTAACAATTGGTGCAGGTTTCTACCATTTGGATCGTTTTCACGACGGGATTTTAATAAAATCTGATAGCGGTAACGATTCAGCAGGCGGGCGAGCGGCGCCGGCGCTGGTCCCAGCAAATCGATCTTTCCGCGTTTATTGTTCAGGAAATCGGCAACCGCCCCTGCAGTGCGATTCGCGCGCTGGTCATTCAGATCGGAAATCTGAATCAAAGCCATCCGGCTAAAGGGCGGATAATGGATCGGATTGCGCTCGTTGAGTTCAAAATTAGAGAAAGCGGATAGATTTTGCTGAAGCGCACAGCGGATCGTGAAATCCTGAGGATTATAGGTCTGAATGATGATTTCGCCCTGAACATCACCCCGCCCGGCGCGCCCGGAAACCTGATATAGCAATTGAAACACTCTCTCACGAGCCCGAAAATCCGGCATATACAAACCCAGATCGGCATTGATCACGCCCACCAGAGTGACGTTCGGGAAATCCAGTCCCTTGGCAATCATCTGCGTGCCGATTAAAATCCGAATCTGACCAATTTCGAATTGATTTAAAATGTTGACAGCCCGATCCCTGACACGGCTGGAGTCCAGATCCAACCGCTCGAACCGACAATCCGGAAAAGCCGTTTTTAAATAATATTCAACCTTTTGCGTGCCCACTCCCGGATAAAGAAAATTCGTTCCTCTACATTGCGGACAGACCGCCGGCGGCGCTTCTTGCAGATTACAATAATGACATTCCAGTGTTGCGGTTTTCTTGTGATAGGTCATGGAAATATCGCAGTTGCGACATTCGGGCACCCAGCCGCAGTCAGGACAAAGCAATACCGGCGAATAGCCACGCCGGTTCTGAAGCAGAAGAACCTGCTGACCATTATCAAGCCTGTCGCGAATTTTTTCTATCAGCAAACGTGAAAACGGATTCTGGACATCCCCGGTTTCCTGAATTTCGGCTTTCATATCGACCACCCGAATCAGGGCTGTCGGTGCTTTGGAATAGCGTCGCGGTAAAACCAGCTTTTCCAATTTGCCAATAATGGCATTATACTGGCTTTCCAGGCTGGGAGTAGCCGAGCCGAGTATTACGGTGGCTTTACTTTCTACACCCCGCAACAAAGCCGCATCACGGGCATGATAGCGCGGCGCCGGGCTCTTTTGCTTGAAAGAACCATCCTGTTCTTCATCGACAATGATTAGCCCAAGGTTCGGAAGCGGTAAAAAAGCGGCACTGCGGGCGCCGATCACTACCGGGAACTCGCCGCGTAAAACGGCGCCCCAAATCACACTGCGCTGAGCCGGTGTAAGGTGACTGTGCCAGATTGCGATCTGATCCGGGAATTCACCCCGAAAGCGGGCGGCAAGATGAGTTGTCAAAGTAATCTCCGGCACCAATACCAGCGCGGTCCGGCCGAGCGCTAATGTTTGGCGGATAGCCTCAAGGTAGATTTCAGTTTTACCGCTTCCGGTCACGCCTTCCAATAAATAACCGGTATATTCCTGCCGTTTAAGCGCATCGCTGATTTTCTTAAAAACCTGTTCCTGATCCTGAGTAAGGCTCACGGTCTTGCGACGTTCACCGAATTCCTGCCACATATCGGACAGAGTTCGGTCAGTAGTTTCAACTGAGATTATCCCTTTCTGAGCCAGAGTATTGAGGGCCGCCGTTGAAAAATTACTCAACTCGGAACTGCTTAGCGGTTTACCGGCAACTTGTAAGGCAGTCAGAATTTCCGCCTGACGCGGAGCTTTGCGACTAATGACCTGAAATATTTCTTCATCATCAAGCACCAGTTGAATACTTTTTTCTATCCGACCCTTATATTTGATCGGCCTGAATTCCGGCAATTCAGTGATATAGTCTTCCTTTTTGAGGAACATCAGGCCTTTCTGCAGATAGGTTGTCTCGAATTTGCGCCTGAGAAGAGTATATTTTACTTTAGGGTTAACGGCAATCGATTCGAAAAGATCGGCATATTCGACTGGCTTTTCATCTGGTGGACGGAGAGAAACCAGTTTGCGGGTTTTAGTAAAGCGATATTCCGGCGGTATAGCCGCCGCCAAGACTTTGCCGAATGGTGTCAGATAATAATCCGCTATTTTATGTAAAAAGTTCAGCAGTTCGGGAGGAAAGATCGGTTGCGGATCAATAATCTCCTGGATTTCGCGGATCTTCAGATTGCGCGGCGCTTCCGGGTTGAGCCTGATGATAAATCCGATCGCCGAACTGGATTTTAGCGGCGCTACCACTCGCTGTCCGGGTGCGAGAAGTCCGTCATAATCACCAGGCGCCTGATAGGTAAAACTTCGGTGCAGGGTTGCCGGAAAAATGACGTCGATATATTGAGCGCTGGCAGACATGATACCGGTCTAAAGATTATTTAAAAGAATTATAAAAGACAAGACGAAACCGAAGCAGTTTCGTCTTTAATATTTAACAAGAAAAATTTATGTCAGGCTTTAATCACCCAGAGCTTGACCGTAGCGGTTACATCCTGGAGGATTTTTATCGGAATTTCGAAAATGCCGAGAGCCTTTATGGGTTCATCGAGCTGAATATGTTTTTTATCGATTTCATAGCCCTTTTCCTGCAACTGGTCGGCAATCATCTGGGATGTAACAGCTCCGAAAACCCGATCCTCTTCGCCAACCTGAACCGGAATGGTCAGGGACAGCGAATTCAATTTATCGGCCATTTCACGGGCTTTTTGCAGTGTTTTGTTTTGACGCAGTTCTTTCAGGCGCAATTGTTCCTGCAACTTTTTCAGGCCGGCGCTGTTGGCGATCAACGCTATGCCCTGCGGAACGAGATAATTGCGGGCGTAGCCGCTTTTAACTTCGACGGTATCGCCGGTTTTGCCTAATTTTTCATGATCTTTGATTAATATAACGCGCACGGTTGCCTCCTGTGGATCGAATTATTTATAACTTTGGGTTACGTCGTAGCTATATGGCAACAAGGCGATGTTGCGCGCCCGTTTAATCGCTTTGGTCAATTCGCGCTGATGCCGGGCGCAGGTGCCGGTAATACGGCTCGGGATAATTTTACCCTGCTCAGTCACGAATCTTCTTAAAACCTTGTAATTTTTATAGTCGACTTTTTCTTCCGGATTCTCGCAAAATTTGCAGATTTTACGCTTGCTTAATAATACCATTTTATTTCCTTTCCTTTATAAAGTCACGTTGAATGGCTCATTATTTCTCGACGGATTCCGGCGTTACCGGATTGGCAGGCGCCGCGACGACGGGTACGTTTGGTTTTTCATCCAAAACAACCGTCATGAAAGCCAGAATGCTCTGATTCAGGCGAAGCCAGCTTTCCAGTTCCTTGACCAAGCCGACATTTTCAGATTGGAATTGAACCAGCACGAATGAACCATAACGGTTTTTCTTGATCGGATAGGCTAGCCGTCTTTTACCCCAATCTTCCAGATTCAATATACTGCCGTTTAAGCGACCGATTTCGGCTTTAACGGCCTGGATCAGCATCGTAAATTTTTCTTGTTCGATATTGGGATTTACAATAAATAAGTTTTCATAGTACCTCAAGTCCGAACTCCTTATGTTAATATGATTGGTTTTTGAGTCGCGGTCATAATGTCAATCTCGCCCGGATCGCGGCGGTTGAACTGCTCCATCGCGGGGCGGATGCCCTTTTCAATAATGGTCATAACACAATCGTAGCTGGCATCCAGCACGGCCATCACCAGCTTTTTCTCCATCGGTCTAAAATCAGTCAGAACGAAATCTTCAG
Organism: Fidelibacterota bacterium; assembly: GCA_023229045.1. Classification (GTDB taxonomy): domain Bacteria; phylum Fidelibacterota; class UBA2242; order UBA2242; family UBA2242; genus JAGNGI01. Next base: position 2,021 of record JALOAB010000011.1, on the reverse strand, counting down.
AAGGCACGCCTTCGTCCTGGGGACCAATACCCAGCCGCAGACGGGGAAATTCACTGGTAGCCAGCGCCTCGATTACCGACCGTAGTCCGCGATGACCACCGGCCGAACCTTTTTCGCGCAGGCGGATTCTGCCGAGTGGTAAATCAATGTCATCATAAACCACCAGCAGGTCTGCGGCTTCGTGGTTGAGTTTCATCAGTATCTGCCAGGCCGACAAACCACTCTCATTCATATAGGTGGTATTCTTACAAAAATAGACTGTCCGATCGGCGACATTCGTCTCGGCATAGGTAAAAGCACTGCGATTACGGCCCGGTTTTAAGGTCAGGTTTAGCCGCTCAACAATCCGCTCAATAAGCATCTGGCCAAAATTATGGCGATTGCGCTGATATTGTTTGCCGGGATTGCCTAAACCAAGGATTGTATTGATCATTTTGATCCGATTGTTATTTTTCAGCCTTGCCTTTACTTTCTTTGGTCTCTTTACCTTCTTTGGCTTCCTCAGTCTCTTCGCCTTCGGCCTCTTCTTCACCTTCTTCTTTAACCTCTTCTTCTTCGGCTTTGAGACCGGTCGGCTTGACTACCGATACTACCGACGCTGTCAGCGGTGTAATAATTTCGACATCTTCGATTTTAAAATAACCGGCGCTGATAGAATCGCCCAGATTCAACTCGGTCACATCTATAGTAACTCCATCCGGGATTTGAGAAGCCTTACATTTAACTGTCAATTCCCAGAGATGCTGTTCCAAAATTCCGCCAAATGTTTTGACGCCCACGGCGGTTCCGGTGACATGAATCGGGATATTGACAGTAACCATTTCTTCCAGACTGACGCCCATGAAATCTACGTGGATTATTTCCTCGGTAATGGGATTGAATTGTATCCCGCGTAAGATACATTTGTGACTTTTCTGGTTGATTTTTAAGTCATAAATATGGATACTGGAGCGCAGAGCCGTCTTTAATTCATCTAAATTAAGAGATAGCGATGCTGGCTTTTCAGTATGATGGTAATAAACCGCGGGAACCATACCAGCCCGACGCATGCGTTTGGTAGCACCTTTTTGCAGGTCAGTGCGAATTTCCGCATTTAATATGTACTCGGCCATCTAAATACTCCTTTAATTATAATTCAAATAGGGAACTAATCGATTCTTCATTGTGAATTCTTTTGATCGCTTCGGCCAGCATGGGCGCCGCCGAGAGGATTTGCAATTTCGCAAACCGCTTTTCGTCAGGAATCGCCACCGAATCGGTAGTGATCACGCGATCAATGGGCGAATCGGTCAGGCGCTGAACACAATTGCCGGAGAACAGACCATGCGTAGCGACCGCCGTGATAGTTAAAGCGCCATGCTTTTTCAATAGTTCGGCGGCTTCGGTAATACTGCCGCCGGTATCGATCATATCGTCAATGATCAGGGCATGCTTCATGTCGCTTTCACCAATCACGTTCATGACTTCCGACATATTCGGTTTGGGACGGCGTTTATCAATGATGGTCAAAGGCAGACCGAGAATCTTGGCATAAGAACGGGCAATTTTGATACCGCCGACATCAGGGGTTACGATCGCGAAATCGCGCCGCTTCACCAGTTCGCGCAGAGGCTCGAAGAAAATCGGTTTGGCATACAGGTGATCGAACGGGATATTGACAAAACCCTGAATCTGGGTTGAATGCAGATCCATCGCCATAATCCGGTCGACGCCAGCGACAACGATCATATCCATCACCAGGCGCGCCGAAATCGGCACGCGCGGTTGATCTTTACGATCCTGCCGGGCATAACCGTAGTAGGGAATTACGGCTGTAATCCGACGGGCTGAGGCGCGTCGGGCGGCATCGATAATCAGCAATAATTCCAGCAAGTTTTCAGCGGGCGGATTGGTTGATTGAATAATAAAGACATCCTTGCCGCGAATATTGTCTTCCAGCTTGATCGTGATTTCACCATCACTGAAATTGCCAATCGTAACTTTTCCGGGAGTTAACCGGAGAATTTCATTGATCCGACATC
>JALOAB010000204.1 GCA_023229045.1 Fidelibacterota bacterium | reverse complement strand
TTTTTGCCGGATGGACGATGACCCTTTTCGGCGAATGGCGGGCTGGCGAATATTTCACCTGGAATCCGCTCAACGAACTCCATGTTCATAACAACATGCGCTGGCCGGATTATTACATGATCGATCTGAAAATCGATAAAAAAATCAAATTTCTGGGCACAACCGCCTCTTTCTTCATCGATATCAGCAACCTTTTCAACTTCAAGGTCAGCCTGATGGATGATGGCTATTGTTTCAAGCGAGAGAGTGGCAGTATGGAGAATTGGGATGATTTCATTAAATACCTGGCTTCGCTCCGCCTGCCAATCTATAAATCATCCGAATATGATGCGCTCCGTACTGCCAATCCCGGAATGTATATCAGCGGTAACGACCGGATTGGCGAATTGCGCTCCGCCAAGAAACCCTATATCAACGATCCCAACTATTCATTCTGGCTTTACGAACAGCCCCGCGATATATGGTTTGGAGTGCGGTTTAGTTTTTAAGAACCAGTATGAAGGAGTAGCCGGTTTGAACAGAGAAATAACAAATAATCACCAACCTAATACCCGCCTATTATCCCTTGGTCTGGCACTATTATTAATAATTTTCTCGGCACTCCGGATTGGGCAAGCCCAAACCCAGCCGGAACTGGAGACCGCTTTAATTAAAATCGGGCACGTTTGGGGCGGCATCAGAGCCAATGGCGATAAAGCCAGTTTCTCCCAGGGTAGTTTCTGTCCCAACGACTATGATATAATTTTCAACCGCGGGCAGGACGAGGATAGTTGGGCCGGCTCCGGGATTCGTCTGGCAACGCTGAACTGGCTTGACCCGAACGACTCTTTACACAATGTGGCGGTTTTCAGCCCCAAGAATGAATTTCAGCAGTCGGGCCAAGTCGTGGAAAATTTAACTAACTACGTACGCTATCGATACCCGGAAATGACTATTGACTTCACGCCAATCGATCTGCCTATGTTCGCGACCTATGATCCCGATCAATTCGGTGACGAAACCTGCGACCAGATCATAGAGGTGACCACTCATAATATATTAGGTGTGAATATCCATCGTAAAATCTTAGCCTGGAGTCAAAACCTGAATGACGATTATATCATCGTGGACGTTGAGTTCAGCAACGTCAGTGATGATACTCTGACAGATTTTTATATCAACCTGCAATCCAACGGCGCCAATACTTTTCGTTCCTACGCTTCCTATCCGGCTCCGCCTTCAACCGAAGCTTTCAAAACGGCACAGACCTGGCAACATTATTACGGTGGTAGAGTCGGCGATTCCTTGCGGGTATTTTATGAGTACAGCGCCGATGATCCCACCACGGAAGGCGATAATATGGGCGCGCCGGCCATATCACAGGGCGGACGCTTGACGGGCGCCAAGCTCTACTGGTATTCGATCCTGCATGCTTCCGGCGAACCTTATATAAATCCTGGCGACGATCAGGACAATTTCATCCAGCCGCGCGTAACCTATATCGGCACATCCACAAAATTGCCATTTACCAGTTCCAGCGACGAATTTGGCGATAAGAATTTTTGGGCTATCCGCGGGGCTTACTCGCGATACTGGCCGATGAGTGGTGATACGATTCCCGGTGCCTTTCACGGCGGTAATAGCGATGAAACCGGCGATCCGGACTACTCAAATTATCCGGCTGGCACAAAAAGTAGCACCAACTCGAAAATGGCTTGCAGTTTCGGGCCATATACCTTTTTGCCCGATCAGAAAATCCACATCGTCTATGCCACCGGATATTCCGGGATCGATCCGGAAACAGCCCTGACAGTCGGTAAAAAATGGTTTAACGGCACCCTCCAAGACCCGCCCGATCTGCCAAATACACAGACCGGTTATTTCCCGACCAACTTTGCCTTTCCTTTAGGCGCCACTGAAATTGATAAGCGCAAAGACCGCTGGATCAGTACCGGAATTGACTCGGTCATGAAAAGCGCTTACCGGGCAAAGTGGAATTTCTCGGTCGGTTACAAAATCCCGCCGGCTCCGCCGCCGCCTTCCTATATTGACATTACGGCCTGGGGAACCGGTGTGGAAATCAAGTGGAAAAATCCGGTAGCCGAGGCATTATCCAATTTCGCCGGATACCGTATTTTGCGCCGCTTGAGCGCCGCCGATACTCTCTTCTATCAAGTCGTCTACGATTCCGGACCGGAAGATAAGACGGAAGAACATCTTTTCAGCGATCGTAGCGGAATCTATGGCGCGCTCTATTACTATTATATTCAAACGAAAGCCCGCATTGAACCTGATGATCCGCTGGCTGATCCGGCTTCCCGCGGAAAAATCATTTATAGCTCGCGGGTGCTGATTCCCAATATAAAGGAGATCAAGCCGGTCGCCCTTAAGCAGGATGAACTGAATAAAATCCGGATTGTCCCCAATCCTTATAATATCAATGATCCCAGACTGGCGGATCAGGGTTGGACTGACCAGCGCGGAATCGTTTTTTATAATTTGCCTGAAAAAGTATCTATAAAAATTTATACCGAGAATGGCGACTTGGTCAAAGTGATCGACCATGACAGCCCGGTGCTGGCCGGTTCGGTTTACTGGGATATGATCACTCGCAGTCAGCAGGTTATAAACAGCGGCGTCTATATTGCCGTTTTTCAGAAACCCAATGGCGAAACCTCTTATCAGAAATTTCTGGTAATTAGATGAGTAGGGAAGGATTATTCATGAAAAAAGCGACTTTCCTGGTATTTGGTTTTTGTCTGATACTGTATCTCCCTCAAGCGCTCCGGGCTCAGGTCGGGTTGAGAAAAGTCGGGCAGAGTACGATGAATTTTTTGCTAGTATCTAATTCGCCCCGCGCCAGCGCTTTGGGCGAAGCCTACTGCGCTCTCGGAACGGGAGTGGAAAGCCTGTTTTTCAATCCGGCCGGAGTTATTGAACTCAACAACCGGTTCGAGATGCAAACCTACACCACGCGCTGGATTGCCGATATTAATTACCTTGCCGGCGGTTTTGTGTGGAACATGCAACGCTACGGAGCTATCGGAATTAGTCTGTTATCGGTCGACTATGGAACGATATATGGCACCAGTCTGTTGTACAATGCCGAAAAAGATCAGTATCCGCTTGGTTATATCGACCTCGGTTCGGTCAAGAATGTCGGCGCTTATGCCTTCGGATTGACCTACGGTCGGGCAATCAGCTCGCAGTTTTTGATCGGAGGCAGTCTGCGCCTCGTCGGTCAAAACCTGGGTCAAAGCCAGTTGAATAGCGGTTTTAAAAACAATAACGCCACCAAACTGGCTTTCGATGCCGGCGTAAAATACCTGACCGATTTCCACGGTTTCCGGTTTGGTATGGCGATCCGCAATTTTTCATCCAATATAAAACGTGAGGAGATCGACGAGCAATTGCCCCTGCTGTTAACGATGGGAATGGCGATCGACCTGCTGGAGGTCGTCGCGCCGACTTTTTCGCAGAATAATTCACTCAATCTGACGGTCGATTTTTTACACCCCAACAATTATTCCGAACGGATCAACTATGGATTGGAATACATTTTATTCGACCGATTCGCGATCCGCGGCGGCTATCAGACCAATCAGGATCTGGCTTCCTGGTCAACCGGGATCGGAGTGAATTACGATATTGGAAAAACCAATCTCCGCTTCGATTATTCTTATTCCAACTTCGATCTGTTCGATGGCGTCAATCGTTTTTCGCTGGGAATTGCCTTCTGAATATGTACCAAGACCTACGCTTCAGGATTATGAATTTGCCAAATATACTGTGAAATAATTATGTATATTAAATCCAAGAATCTCTCGGTTTTATTAATCGCGGCCAGTCTGGCGGTGTTATCTTTCGCCAAACTCAATAAACCGACCATTCACCTGATCGGCGATTCAACTATGGCGGACAAACCGCTGGATGATAATCCGGAGCGCGGCTGGGGGCAGTTGTTCCCACTATTCTTCACTCATGAGATTCAGATCATCAATTATGCCCGCAATGGCCGCAGTACCAAGAGTTTCATCGATCAGGGATTATGGATTGAGGTCTATAACAATCTGAAACCCGGCGACTATGTTTTTATCCAATTTGGACACAATGACGCCAAGAAATCCGACACCACCCGCTACGCCGATGCCCATACCGCCTATCGGGACAATCTTATCCGGTTCATCGCCGAAACCCGTGAAAAGGGTGCTAATCCGGTGCTGATTACCCCGGTCAACCGGCGCAAGTTCAGCGATACGGGTGAATTTATCGATCAGCATGGCGAATATCCGGTTGTTGTCCGCGAGCTGGCAACTGAATACAACGTGCCCTTGATAGACCTGCACGCCCGCAGTCTGGAACTATTCAGGAAATTGGGACCGGTAAAATCGGAAGG
>JALOAB010000010.1 GCA_023229045.1 Fidelibacterota bacterium | reverse complement strand
CCAAATCGGGCAATGCGATCCGCATCGGGTTCTCGTTTCCGGACCGACGCGGCTGAAAGGGCAACCAATCGTCAGTCCCGATATACGGGCTGGCATCGCGTTGGTGATCGCCGCCCTGATCGCCCGTGGTAAAAGTAAAATCGAGAAAGCCGAGCTGATTGATCGCGGCTACGAAGACATTGTACCGCGCTTTAGGAAACTGGGAGCGAATATCAGTCGCGAGCAGTAAACGCGATTAGATAAAAAAAATAATAATCACTTTACCCATTTTGGGACTTTATAGCCCAATTCGCGGTCGTGATACAAATTTTCCCGCAGGGCTTTTTCTGCCCGACGCACGATCTCAGGCGAAATATCAAACCAACGCTGAGCCAGTTCCGCGACCTCGGTCTTGACATTGCCCTTATATCTTTCCGAACTGCTTTCCAATTTCAGATAATGATTATGCAGGTAGATGAACCTTTCCTTATCGCGTTTGGAAAGGCAGATGCCGTGCATGGTCATCCAATGGAATGAGTCCTGCCAGTAGCGTTGGAAATCTTCTATAGAGGTTGCTTTTTTTAGAAATGAATAGCGCCATTTTTGTTTGCCATTTTCAAAGGTAAAAAGCGTATAGCGTTCGGTAAATGGGTCATAGTCCAGTTGGACATTTCCGGATATCAGCGGCTCGCCGAGAGGCAATGGGTAGTGCAATAAGTATCCCGGATCGAGTAAATATTCGCGGTTGTTAAAATCGAGTTGCAGGGTACAATGAGTATTGCGCCCGGATTTCATATCCGCCATCAGAATTATCGTTTGATATCCGAAATAATCGAGGATCGTTTTAAGGAAAAAAGTCAGCGAAAAGCAGGTGCCGCCTAACCTGAATTTATCATAGTCACAAATAATATCGTGCGGCCAGCGGAATGGTGAATCGTCCCATTTGCGATTGAGATTCAGAATTTTACTCAGGTTTTCATAGGGCAGGAGTGAAAAACTGCGTAATATTTTAGAAACGTGCGCTATGGAATGTTCGGAATTATCGATCTGGAAAAGTTTGCAAAAATATTCGACTCCGTCATAATGTTGCTGAGTATCGACCGTTTTTGATAATTCCATAACTAAAATTAAGTGAATCAGGGCACACCACAAAGTCGCCTTGAAATTTACAGTTGCATATTTAAGCGTTTAACCGGAAATTTTCCGCCATGAAAGGAGCATTATGGCCAGAAATATTTTAATTACAGGGGCGACGGCGGGATTCGGCAAAAGCATTGCCGAACGATTCGCCACGGAAGGCTGGAATCTGATCCTGGTGGGACGCCGTGCCGAACGCCTGAAAGCCATCTCAGCCGAACTCGGCAAAAAGGTAGCTGTTTTGCCGGTTACTCTGGATGTTCGCCGGCGGAAAGCCGTCGAACAAGCCTTTACCGAATTACCTGAAAAATTCAAAGCTATTGACATACTGGTAAATAATGCTGGTCTCGCCGCCGGTCTCGGACCAGCTCAATCCGCCGATCTGGATGACTGGGATGCGATGGTGGATACGAATATCAAAGGGTTGATGTACATGACGCGCGCCATTTTACCGGGAATGGTCGCGCGGAATTCGGGACACATTGTAAATATCGGTTCGATATCCGGATCCTGGCCTTACGAAGGCGGAAATGTTTATGGCGGCACCAAAGCCTTCGTGGCTCAGTTCAGTCGCAATCTGCGTCCCGATCTGAGCGGTACGGCAATTCGGGTTACAAATATCAAACCGGGAATTGCCGAGACCGAGTTTTCGCTGGTGCGATTCAAAGGCGACACTGTCAAAGCCAAAGCGGTTTATCAAGGCTGTCAACCGCTTACCGCCGAGGATATTGCTGAAATCGTTTTTTGGGTTACCCATTTACCGGCGCATGTCAATGTCAACGACCTGGAAGTGATGCCGGTTTGCCAATCCTGGGCTGGATATAAAATTCACCGGGAGTAATTTTAGTGTCGATACAGTTTTGAATTGAGATAACGATTAGATAGATTTACCGCAATGATTCACAAAATCACCGAGCGCAAGAAAGATCATCTCCGTATTATTTGTGACGAGGATGTTCGATATCAGCAGATTTCGGCTGGCTTTGAACAATTTAGCTTTATTCACAATGCCTTGCCGGAAATCAATCTCAGTGAGGTCGATACAACCAGTGAATTTTTGGGACGCCGACTGAAGATGCCATTTATAATCTGTCCGATTGGCGGCGGTGAAAGCGATGGGAAAAATCTTAACCGGGCTTTGGCGCAAGCGGCTAACTCAGCCGGAATCGCCCTGGCGATTGGCAGTATTCGACCGGCATTAATTGATAAATCCGTAATAACAACTTATGCTGTGGCTCGCGAAAACGCACCCGATATTCCATTGATCGCGAATATCGGCGCCGTTCAATTAAGCGAAGGAATCGATCGCAAAATTTTAAAATCCATTCTTGATGATATTGGCGCAGATGCCTTAGCGGTTCATCTCAATCCACTGCAAGAAGCTCTGCAACCGGAGGGTGATCCGTCCTTTCGCAATGTCAGCAAGGCGATTGAAATTTTAAAAGATACTCTACCAATTCCGATTATCGTCAAGGAGGTCGGATTCGGGCTTGCTGGTGGTGTAATACGTCGCCTGTTCAAAATGGGAATTGAATGGATTGATATTGCCGGAGCAGGCGGAACATCATGGTCGCGAATTGAGGCAAAACGGATTGCGGAACCCTATAAGAAACGATTGGCGAACGAGTTTTTCGAGTGGGGCATTCCAACTGTGTCAGCCTTGCTGGACGCAGTAAAAGTTGGCGGACTTAAAATCATTGCATCCGGTGGAATCGACAACGGTCTGAAATTCGCTAAAGCCATCGCCCTGGGAGCGGCTTTAGCCGGAGGCGCCGCGCAATTCGTGAGAGACTGGTGTTTACAGGGCGCGCAGGGATTAAGCGAAACGTTACGGCTTTATAACGATACTCTGCGGCACGTCATGTTCTGTACCGGCTGTAAAAACCTGAAAACTTTCCGTTCCAACTCAGAAATAATCAAAAGACTTACGTGATAGGACTAATGAAAAAACTTATTGAGGTGATCGGCATAATTCTTTTCGTGGCTCTGAGTCAAATCACTGCCGCAGAGCGTTTTGCGATTCTCTACTCGGGTTCGGTGATGGGTGAAACCGAACCCTGTGGGTGAAGAACCCAACGGCTTGGCGGTCTGGCCAGGCGAGCTGCCATTTTTCAGAAATACCGGAGCGATTATTCGGTCAGTCTGACATTGGACGCCGGTAACCTGTTATTCGATAAGGACAATATCGCGCCGGGCGAGATCGAGTTGCGACAGGAAACCGCCTGGCTGATTATAGATATTTATAATGATCTGAAATATCAGGCTTATAATGTCGGCGGGCGTGATTTTGCGCTTGGTCTGGATTTCATTAAAGAATTGCAATCAAAAGCCAGTTTCCCGTTTATTTCCGCCAATGTCATCGATAGTGTCACCGGCAAGCCCGTTTTTGAACCGTATAAAATATTAAAAATGGGAAATAAAAAAGTCGGAGTGATCGGGATTACCTCCGCCTGGAATGAGAAGTATCGTGACATACCGATCGCCGATCCTATCAGCAGTCTCGAAAAATACCTGCCGACCGTGAGGAAAAATGCAAATTATATAATTGTTCTGGCGGCACTCAACGCCAGTGATGAAAATAAACTCAGTGCTATAAAAGAGAAAATCGATTTCATCCTGTTAGCCGGATCGTATCGCTATTCACGCAGTCTGGAGATTCAGGGCGACCGGTATATTGCCCGATGCGGTACGATTGGCAAATATATCGGCGTTATCAAAGCCGAAATAGATCAAACTAAAAAACCGCTTCAGGATATTTCCAATATCAATACTCAATTGACGTATTCCGATAATCGTTTAAGATCTTTCAAACTGAATGCCGGTGATAAGAGCATCGATGAATTCTATGCCGACAAACCCAACCAGCTCAAAATTATTCGGGATTTGGAAAATACCAATAAGGAACTATCCCGGAAAAAAAGCCAGATTCAGAATCCGTTAGACTATGAATTAATTGGCCTGGATGAGAGTATCGAAGATAATCCGGCGATTCGTAAAAAGTTGGACGATTTTCAGCGGCGGATGAGTGCGAAAGGTTTTAAAATCACACCGGCGGGCGATTAACCGAGCTTGCATAAGCGCTCAATTAATTGTAATTTTGTACGCTTTTTAAAACCATGGGGCTGTAGCTCAGCTGGGAGAGCGCTTGAATGGCATTCAAGAGGCCGCCGGTTCGATCCCGACCAGCTCCACTAAGCAAAACGTAGGACAGGCTTTCGAGCCTGTTTTTTTATACAGCAAGATATTTAAGTGGAAAGTATCCTGATGACAATCGGAAAGGCCGCCGGTTCCTCCAGAGGAGTTCTCCAAAGGAGTCCTACGTGACCTACGGAAGATCCCGACCAGCTCCACCAAGCAAAACGTAGGACAGGCTTTCGAGCCTGTTTTTTTATACAGGAAGATATTTAAGCGGAAAGTATCCTGATGACAATCGGAAAGGCCGCCGGTTCCTCCAGAGGAGTTCTCCAAAGGAGTCCTACGTGACCTACGGAAGATCCCGACCAGTTCCACCAAGCAAAACGTAGGACAGGCTTTCGAGCCTGTTTTTTTATACAGGAAGCCATTTAAGCGGAAAGTGTCCTGCCAACTCCACAATAACAAGCTTCCCGACCGGATTTTTTAAGAAAAAGACATCCAAGCAGTTTTAAAAAACCGCACTATCTGTCAGGATTGATAATATGAAGTGACATTCTCAACACATGCGTATATGTGAGAAAATATCATACGTAATTCGGGGATTTCGGGAGGCTTTTTCGAGAGCCACAAATTTTCAAACGCCAAAAAGAGCATGATCACAATGATTACTGCGACAATAAACCAAAAAATAAGCCGTTCTTCTCTCGTCATTTTCATAATAATCCAATCCCCGATAAAAAAATACAGGTGTAATTTAAATCAATTCGCGAATTTTACAATATAAACTGACATCAATCGGTTATCTTGTAGATAATATAATTCTAATTTCGTCTGTTAGTATTAAAAAAATAAAGGAAAGAATTATTCACTAAAAAATATTAATTATTTCCACATTGATTATGGGCATTTATTAAAATATTGATTAATTTTGGCAGGTATATTTGATAATTAAAAAAGGACTTACCATGGGAAAACGATTAAATGATGTCGATTTAGCCAACACGACCCTGTTCCATCCGCCCCAGATTGTCGACATTCAGAATGCCCATTGTGCTAATGGCTGTAATCTGATGTCGGAAAACGTCAAAATTAACGGACTGAAAGCCATTGCCGTAAAAATCCTCTGGAAGGGAAAAGAGGGTATGATATATCTGGATCCCGAATTCGGGAGCTACGAAAATATTTCAGAAATCGAAGTGCCGAAGGGTGAAGTGGTCGATTTCGTCTGCCCTCACTGTGGTATTTCCCTGCGGCATGAAAAGGATCTTTGTCGGAGTTGTTCAGCTCCTACTTTTGCGATGGAATTGCCGGGCGAAGGGCAGATCATCGGTTGTTTACGCAAAGGTTGTTTCGAGCATACGTTAAAGATTGAAAGTTTCGAATCTATGCAATTAAGAATGGAAGAAAACTTCATTCGAATGATAATGTAAAGAATGATTAGACCAATTATAAGTCGGTTGGAACTTTCCATTTTGCCTTGTCTATATGTCACTCGCAGTATAAATTTCACCGCTTTGTAAAGCTACCGAACTGGAGATCTCAGCCGGAAAAATTTGTTTAATAGCGCCAACTGTTCTTTCCGGATCACTTTCTGACAAGCGAGGTTTTCCGGAAAGTGAGCATTAAGTTATCCGATAGGCAAATATGGAAGCACGAATTAACATCATCAAACGCAATGTCCTGGTTCTGAACCAGACTTATGAGCCATTGCATATTTGTGATGTCAAGCGTGCGATTGTGCTTATTCTGGAGGAAAAGGCAACGCTGGTTAAGTCATTCGATCACCAGGTTCTCAGGACTGTCTGCGAACATTTTGAGATACCTTCGGTGATTCGAATTCACAAATATGTAAAGGTCGGTCGCTGGGAGGCCGTACTGAACAAACCCAATATTTTCCGTCGGGATAATTTTACCTGTCAATATTGCGGAGCTCAGAATGTGCCGTTGACAATCGATCATATAGTTCCAAAGGTGCATGGCGGGCCGGATTCCTGGACGAATCTGGTTACAGCCTGCATCGCTTGTAATAATAAAAAAGGAAATCGTAATCTGGTCGAATCGGGCATGGTTTTACGCAATAAACCGATAAAACCACATAAGATTCATACATTACAAAGGTTTGCCGAATCACCAATCAATGAATGGCGGCCGTATTTATTTTTAGATTAGAGGAAAAATGGAAAAACGCAAAGTTAAAGGTAGAATTCTGAGTGGCATGCGCCCAACCGGAAAAATGCATTTGGGAAATTACGTCGGAGCGCTGGAAAATTGGGTAAAATTACAGCAGGAATACGAAAATTATCACCTGATAGCGGATTATCACGCGCTCACGACTAATCTGGATACGAGTGAATTGTTTACCAATACGATCGAAATGGTCTGCGACTGGCTGGCGGTTGGCATCGATCCACAACGCAGTCCTATTTTCCGTCAAAGTCAGATCAAAGAGCATTCTGAATTATGTTTGATTTTCGGGATGTTGATAACGACCGCGCGCCTGGAGCGTAATCCAACTCTCAAAGAACAAGTGCGTGATCTGAATATCGGTACTCTGGTTTTCGGTCACCTTGGTTATCCGGTATTGCAAGCCGCCGATATTTTACTTTATAAGGGCAATGTCGTTCCCGTTGGCGAAGATCAGGTGCCGCACGTCGAAATCACCCGTGAAATTGCCCGCAAATTCAATCAAACCTGGGGCAAAGTCTTTCCCATCCCGGAGGCGAAACTGACCAGTTTTGCACGCCTGCCCGGTCTGGATGGCAATAAGATGAGTAAATCGGTTGGCAATACGATTTTGCTGGCTGATTCGCCAGATGATATTAAAGCCAAGATAAAAAAAGCCGTCACCGACCCGCAGAAAATCAGACGCGGGGATCCCGGTCGACCGGAAATTTGTCTGGTTTATACCTATCATAAAAAATTCAATGCCGAACAATGCCCTGAGATTTATAGCGGTTGTACCAGCGGCGCCCTCGGTTGTGTTGAATGCAAAATGAAATGTGGTGAAGCTATTTATAAAGTCATCGAACCTTACCGTAATCGTCGGATGTATTATGCTTCTCATCAATCGGAAGTTTTAGACATCATTATCGATGGTGAAAAACGGGCGCGCACGGTTGCTCAGAGTACGATGACGGATGTTCGTGAGAAAATGAAATTAGGATAGTGGATATTCTCCATTTTATAGAATGATTAACCGGATTCAAACTACAGCATTTCAATCAAATTCATGAGTTACAACGTAAAACTCAATGTTTATGAAGGTCCGCTCGATCTGCTCCTGTTTTTCATCAAGAGAGATGAAATCAATATCTATGATATTCCAATTTCTCATATCACTCACGAATATCTCGATTACATCCGGCTTATGCAGAGCATGAATTTGCAGGTAGCCGGTGAATTTATCCTGATGGCGGCTCTTCTGATGCGCATCAAGGTACAGATGCTTCTGCCGCGACACGAAACCGAGAAATTAGAAGATATCGAGGATCCGCGTACCGAACTGGTTCAAATGCTGATCGAATACCAGAAGTATAAAGAAGTCAGCGAGCAGTTAAAACAGCTCGAGGAAAAGCAAACAAGCTATTATCCGGTCAACCTGGCCGCGGAAATCCGCAATTACGATCCCGAACTATTCCTGAGCGATGTGACTTTAATTGATCTCGGATTGACCTTTCAGAAGATACTCGATAAATTGCCAAAAGTAAAACCAATCGGAATCGAAGCCCTGAAAGTCAGTGTCCGCCAGCAGATCTTATTTCTGCGGGACTGTTTTGCCAAGCGAACCCGGCTTAGATTTGCCGAAATAGCCACCAAACTAACTGATCGAATCGAAGTCGTCGTGACTTTTCTGGCAATTCTGGAGATGATTAAAACAATGGAAATACATGTTTCCCAGAAAGATACTTTCGGCGAGATATGGTTGACCAAAAAGAAAAAGACAGGAGAACATGTTATCGCAAACGCATAGAGTCGTGTTGGCATTATTATTCGGTGCTACTGAACCACTGAACAAAGCCCAGGTCGATGTTTGTCTGGAAGAAGATGTTAATCTGGTACAGATCGTTGCTGATTTGAATGCATATCTTGAAACCGAAAGCCTTCCGATCTGGATTCAAAATGTCGCAGAAGGTTATCGCTTGATGATTTGCGCCGAATACGAATCCTGGTTAAGCCGGCTTTTCCAGAACAAAAGCAAACTACGCCTGTCGCGTCCCGCCTTAGAAACCCTGGCGATAATCGCTTACAAGCAACCAATTACAAAAAGTGAGATTGATGCGATCCGCGGAGTCGATACGACCCTCAAACCTCTTATAGAAAAAAATCTGATAAAAATCACCGGCCGTCAGGATGGTCCCGGACGACCGTTACTCTACGGCACGACCGCCCATTTTCTGGAATATTTTGGATTGGCATCGCTGAAAGATTTACCACGAGCAAAGGAACTGACGGAAATAGTCCGAGAGGATAATACCCTATTTGACAGTGCCGAGCAGGATGCGACTGAATAGATTTCTGGCGCAATGCGGTCTTGGATCGCGCCGTAAATGTGAAGAACTGATCCAGTCCGGTCGGGTAAAGATCAACGGAATAATTACTACCAATCTGGCTACTCAGGTCGAAAAAACGGATCGTGTATATATCAATGACCAGGCAGTTGCGCCATTAGAATTGAGATATGTCATATTGAATAAACCGTCGGATTTTATCACCACGATGCGTGAGCAATTCGGTCGTAAAAAGGTCAGCGATTTACTAAATGATCCGTCTGTTAAGCCAGTCGGAAGACTGGATATGACCACGACCGGCGTACTTATCATGACTAACGACGGCGAACTGGCATTTCGATTGACTCACCCGAAATATGCTATCGCGCGGGTCTATCAGGCGACGATAAGCGGTGACGTATCGGCTGAAAATAAAAGCCGCATCGCCGCTGGAATCGATGTTGGAGACGGACAAATAGCTCACGGTCGGATTCTGGCAAGCCGTTACCTGGAAGGTTATAGTCGAGTCACGATTGAACTGAAAGAAGGCTTGAATCGCGAGGTGCGCCGCATTTTTGAAACCCTGGGACACAAAGTCATTTCGCTGGATCGGATCAGTTTTGGCGGTTTGTTATATGCCGGGCTGGAGCGCGGTCAGTGGCGCAATTTGACGGAGCACGAGGTGAGTCATCTCAAGAAACTGGTTGGTCTGGAGTAATAGAATAATTATCAGTAATTGAATGCATTACGTCGAATTTCAACAATTTACTTGCGAAATATTGAAAGAAATTTGAATTGTTAACATGCGGGATTAAATTTACGCGCTTTTTGAAAGGTAGATTATGGGAATTGTAATAGCAATCGATGGACCAGCCGGCAGTGGAAAAAGTACGACTGCCCGTGAAGTAGCCCGCCAATTAAATTATACCTATATAGATACTGGCGCAATGTATCGGGCGGTCACACTGGCTGTGATCCGTGCGAATGTTTCTGTTGAAGATCACCTGGCTGTGACTGATATTGCCGCGCAGGCTGATATCCGGTTTGCCTGGATAGATGATAATCTGCATACTCTCCTGGACGGGGAGGATGTCAGTTCTTCAATCCGTTCGGTGGAAGTCGCGCAACTGGTCAGTCCGGTCAGCGCGATTGGCAGTGTCCGGGATATTTTAGTAAAACGTCAGCGTGAAATGGCCAATACCGCGAATATCGTCATGGAAGGTCGCGATATCGGCACTAATGTATTTCCGCAGGCTGACTTTAAATTTTACCTGGAAGCCAATCTCGAAACCCGTGCCAGACGGCGCATCGCTGATTATCAGAAAATTGGTCAAAATCTGACTATTCCGGAGATTATGGCAGAAATAGAAAAGAGGGACAAAATCGATTCATCAAGGCAACATTCACCTCTTAAAAAAGCCGCCGATGCTATTATAATTGATACATCCAATTTAAAATTCGAAGAACAGGTTGAGAGAATTATTCAAACTATAAGTTTAGCCAACCTTTCTCAGGATAAGAATGGCTCCGAGCCCAATCGGAACCAATAGTTTTTATTAACCCTAAACCAAAGGAACATTTCCAAATGTCAGATGAAGAAAAAACTTTAAACCCTAACCCTACTGAAGAAACAGACGCAACTCCGGCAGATGTCTCAGCCGAGCTTTCAGCTCAGCCTGAAGAAAATAATGAATCCGTTGCTGAAGAATCGACAGTAGAAGAAACTGCTGAAAAAGATCCTGCTATTGAAGAACCTATTGCTGAAGTGGAAAAAACTGAAATACCTACTATTTCAACACCGGAAATTGCCACTGAATTAATCAGTTCCGGGCCATTGTCTGAAAATGTCAGAGTTTATGATATAAAAGACATAGATAAACTTAAAGAAGTTCAAAGTGCCGATGCTGAAGATCGTGCAAAAATTTATGAAAGCTCATTGAAAGATGTCTCGAAAGATCAGCGCGTCCTCGGGAGCGTCGTAGCTATCAATGATAATGAAATCATGGTAGATGTCGGTTTTAAATCCGAAGGAATCGTATCGCGCGAGGAATTTGAAGAAGGTGAATTGCCGAAAATTGGCGACCAGATTGAAGTTTTTGTTGATGTTCTCGAAGATGAAAACGGTCAGATGATTCTTTCCAAGCGGAAAGCTGATTTTATGCGGATCTGGGAACGAATCAAAGAGGTGTACGCATCCGGCGAGACCATTGAAGGTAAAATTATCAATCGTATTAAAGGCGGAATGGTGGTCGATGTCATGGGCGTAGATGCCTTTTTACCCGGTTCACAGATCGATATTCGTCCCGTGACCGATTTCGATTCGTTTGTCGGTAAAACTTTTGAATTCCGGATTGTCAAATTAAATGAATTACGTAAGAATATCGTTCTGAGCCGTAAGGAATTGCTCGAAGAAAGCATGAAGGAAAAACGGGATGACTTATTGTCCAAGATCAAAGTCGGCGACGTAATGACCGGTCGGGTCAAGAATATAACCGATTTTGGAGTATTCATCGATCTCGGCGGTCTCGATGGACTATTGCATATTACCGATATTTCCTGGGGTCGTATCAATCATCCCAGAGAAGTCGTGCAAATGGATCAGGAATTGACTATTAAAGTAATCGATTACGATCAGGAAAAGCAGAGAGTATCGCTGGGTCTCAAACAACTCACGACTCATCCCTGGGAAGGCATTGAAAGCAAGTATCCGGTTGACACTATCGTCAAAGGAAAGGTTGTTAACATTGCCAACTACGGGGTGTTTGTCGAACTCGAGAAAGGTGTCGAAGGTCTGATCCACATCTCGGAAATCTCGTGGACTCAGCATATTAAACATCCTTCCGAAGTTTTTAAACTGGGAGATGAAATCGAGGCTAAAGTGCTGGGCATTGACAGCGCCGAACGCAAAATCTCGCTGGGTTATAAACAGCTTGAACCCGATCCGTGGGATTCAATTGAGGAGAAATTCACGGTTGGTTCGGTTCATAAAGGAATTATCCGGAATCTGACCCCCTATGGCGCTTTCATAGAATTACAGGAAGGCATCGATGGATTCGCCCACATTTCCGATATGTCCTGGACGAAAAAATTACGTCACCCGCGCGAATTGTTCAAAAAGGACGATGAAGTCGAATTCAAGATTCTGGAAATCTCGAAAGAAAACCGCAAAATATCTCTTGGTCTGAAGCAGGTTGGCGAAGATCCCTGGCCGATGCTTGAAACACTCTTCACGGTTGGCAACCTGGTAGAGGCTGAAGTGGCCAAAGTCACCGAGAAATACATCGTTGTTAATCTGGAACACGATCTCGAGGGTATCGTCCCGTTGGGCCAAATGCCGAAAAAGGATCGCAAAGACCTCAGTAAAGCCGTCACAATAGGTGAAAAGTTAAAACTGATGATATTGGAAGTCAATAAACACGAAAAGAAGATCGTGCTCTCAAGAGAGCTGGCTGTGCCGCGCGAACCCAAAACCGAACTCGAAGCCTATATGATGCAACAAGCTGAGACGACTAATAAACTCGAAATTCCGACAGAAATAATTCAGAAAATTGCCAAGTCGGAAGAAGATAAAAAGGTCGAAGCCGAGCCTAAGGCTGAAAAGACCACTGCTAAGTCGAAGACTGCAACTAAGAAAACCAAGGGAGCAGAGGTAGAAGATAAAGCGGAAAAGGTAAAAAAGGCAGAAACGGTAGCTCCTGAAGAGGAAAAATCCAAGAAAAAAAGTACCAAAAAAGCTCCTGCCAAGAAAAAAGCCGAACCGGTTAAAAAAGCCAGTACCAGTAAAACCAAGAAGGCTCCGGCTAAGACAGCAACCAAAAAAGCCAAAACGAAAGCGGAAAGTAAAAAATCTACCGCTGACGATGCGGCTGAAAAGTAGGGGCTAAACCATCGCTTGATAAATGCAAAGGGGCTTGGATTTTGCCAGCCCCTTTGTTATTTTCTGGAGTATTATGAAGATGAATCTGAAAGAAAAACGCCGGGTTCTAAATCAGAAACTGACTTTTAAAAATGTCAGTCAGGTTCTTCGTAGTTGGCTAACCATGAATACGCGCACAAAAATCTGGATTTTTATTTTTACTATTTTTCTCTGGTTGGTGGTCATCCTGAATAACTATTATTCCTATTCATTCTCAGCTAAAATCGAAGCCCGGAATATCGAACTAACCAAAACACTGACCGAAGAATTGCCATCCCATATCCAGGCGAGGTTTTCCGGCAAAGGTTTTGATCTGTTGTATCTGCTCCTATCGAGTAAGAAGTCATTCAGATTTATTCTGGACTGTTATTCGATAAAATGGTATTATGATTTTCCTGTAAATGATTACTTCCGTGATAATCCGGATCAAGTGATTGTTCCGCGCGGTATAAATGTTACGCTTGAGCATATTGTCTGGCCGGAAACGGTGCACGTCGAACTAGATGTGTTGCAGACCAAAAAAGTACCGGTCAAACCGGATGTGGAACTATCTCTGGCGCCTGGCTATATTTTTGTTGATCCGCTGATTATTATGCCGGATAGCGTTATTCTGAGCGGTCCGCGAACATTTGTCAGGCAGTTTAGCGAAATGCCGACTGAAAAGCTGGTTTTAGAGAATATTTCCGGTTCAGTTACTCAGGAGATCGCTTTGGAATTTACTTCTAAAAACAATATCCAACTTGATAAAAAAAGAGTTCGTATTCAGCAGAAAGTGGATCAATTGGGTGAAAGGGAACTGACTAATATCCCGCTTACCGTACTCAATCTCGGCCGGGGGCAGAAAGCGGAAATTATCCCTTCGACTGCGACCTTAACCGTTACGGGTGCGATTGAAAACCTGAAAACGATCCAGCCCGAAGATATTAAGATCGTATTTGATATTGCGAAAATATGGCGGTCGGATGAGTATTATTATACACCGACAATCGACCTGCCGTCGGGACTTTCGTCATGGGAGAAACTAACCCCGGAAACCTTTGAAATACGGATCATTCGCGAAAGGTAACGCCGAATGTTAATTCTCGGTATCGAAACTTCCTGCGACGAAACCGCTGTAGCAATTTTACGTGATGATGAAGTTCTGACCAATCTGGTGTCATCTCAATTGCTCCATCAACAATTTGGCGGGGTTGTTCCGGAGTTTGCCTCCCGCGAACACATGCGATTACTGAATCAGATGGTAACCGATACTTTTAAACTATCTGAGATAAAACCGGAAAATATCGACGGTGTTGCCGTA
This sequence comes from Fidelibacterota bacterium, assembly GCA_023229045.1. GTDB lineage: Bacteria > Fidelibacterota > UBA2242 > UBA2242 > UBA2242 > JAGNGI01. The sequence continues at coordinate 11,726 of JALOAB010000010.1, read as the reverse complement.
ACCCGCGGACCGGGATTGATGGGCGCCCTGTTGGTGGGGCTGAGTTTCGCGAAAGGATTAGCTTATTCACTAAATAAACCTTTGCTCGGAGTCAATCACGTTGAAGGGCATATCATGGCTAATTTTCTGACCTGCCCGGAACTTAAATTTCCGTTTCTTTGCCTTCTGGTCTCCGGCGGACATACTCAAATTGCGGATATAAATGATTTCGGCGATTATCAAACTTTTGGGCGGAGCGTCGATGATGCCGCCGGTGAAGCTTTTGATAAAGCCGGTCGGATTCTGGAATTGCCCTATCCGGGTGGTCCGCAAATCGACCGACTGGCCCACCAGGGCGATCCGGAATTTTATAAATTTCCACGGGCGAAAGTTCGTTCAGATCATTTCGATTTTAGCTTCAGCGGCTTGAAAACGGCGATGCTGTATTTGGTGCGCCAGCGAGGTCGGGATTGGACGCAGGAACATTTAGCTGATTTATGCGCGTCTTATCAGGAAGCGATTGTGGACGTCCTGAAAGTAAATACATTCAAAGTTGCCAAGAGTCAGCGGGCTAAAAAGATCGTTTTAGCCGGTGGAGTCGCCGCTAATTCTCGTTTACGGGAAGTCTTTGAAAATGAAGCCGCGCGACTGGGGATCGAGCTGATTCTGCCGTCTTTAAAGTACTGCACCGATAACGCCGCGATGATTGCCCGGGCTGGGCTCGAAATGTTGAAGCGCGGTCAAATTTCATCCTATTCCGTTTCGGCTGTTCCTAACCTGAGACTCTCAAATAACTAAAATGCATTCATTAGCTTTGAAATTTCCAGGATTTGGATGGTGGTGGATTCTGCTTTTAATCGGCTCGATCGGATTAATAATATTTTCTTTCAGAAAAATAGCAGGCGCTAAAAATCCTTTATTAATCAGAATACTTTTGATACTGCGCAGTCTGGTGCTGGTTTTATTGCTCATTCTGATCCTCAGACCGGAAATTCATTGGACGAGCAGTCGTCATAAAGCCCCGTCGGCATTAATCTGGATCGATAATTCGTGCAGTATCGCTGAGCAATCGGGATTTTCAGCAGATAGTCTTTTAGCAAAAATTCAGGTGATCAGGGAAGCATTAACGGCAAAAAATATCAAGCCGCGTCTCTTTTTGTTTGATGAAAAAGTAAAACCGATAACCGGAAAACTGCGAAAAATCGAATACGACGGGCAGGTCACCGATCTGGCGCAGGTATTAAACTATTCGAAAACCGAATTCGAAAATGAGAATATCGCGGGTGCAATCCTGATTTCGGATGGGGTGATTACGCGAGGCGAAGATCTGACTTTCCGGGAATTTAAATTGCCGTTTCCTATTTTTGCTATCGGGATTGGTGACAGTAATCGGATTTTGGATCCAGCTGTTACTAAAATCGAAATGCCGCAAACCGTGAGTGCCGGCGATACGGTTGTTATCAACACCGAATTGATACCCAGCGGGAATGGCGAACCAATCGCGGCTCTTCTGAAGGAAGGTTCAAATATCATTCAGAAAAAAATTATTCAAAGCCAAATTCAAGGTCTGAAAAAAAACATTACTTTTCAATTCATTCCCGACGAACCGGGTGAAAAAGTCCTCACCGTCGAAATCGTAGCCGCCCAGGATAAGAATCCGTATAATAATCTCAGAATGAGTACACTGAAGGTGCTCGCGGCACAAACGAAAATCCTGATTATCAGCGGGCAAAGCAATTTTGAAGCGCGGTTTATGGCTGAGACTCTGCGTGAACTGAAAAATGTTCAGGTGCAAAATGTGGCTGAAATATCCGGTCAATGGCTACCTTTGTCATTTTCCGAAATCATTGCTGAAAAATGGGATTTGCTGGTTTTAATCGGTTATCCGATAACCAAATCGGAGCAAAAGGATATTTTCAGCCTGCAAAGAAAAATCATAGATTCCGGTTTACCGGTGATACTATTTTTAAATCGGAATATAGACATTCAGCAAGTTGAAAGATTGCTGGGCTGGAATCCGATTAGTGAATTAGCAGTAGAGCAGTCAATCAGTCAGATCAATGTAATCCCTACTCGTGCTGGGCTGGAGCATCCGATCATCAGGAATTTTCAGAAGGATAATTTATCCGAAACAACCTGGTCGGTATTGCCACCGATCGGTTCTCCATTTAAAAAAATCCGGCTGGCGACGTCTTTTCAGTCGCTTATCGAAAGCCATGATTTGGCGCAAAATCCGGTCATTGCCGTTAATCAGGAAATGAAGAGACCGATGGCAGTTTGCGCCGGCCTGGATTTTTGGCGCTGGTCTTTCATGACCCAGGAAACCGGACGGATAAACGTCTATGACGAATTATTTCAAGCGATGGCGCAGTGGCTGACTGATACTTTAAATTCGTCACCCGTTCAGGTGACGATCAATAAAAAAATATTTCTGAGTGGCGAGACCCTGGATATAGCGGCTCTCGTTTACGACCTGAAAGGACATGTAATAAGTAACGCTAGTGTCCAAACCGAATTACTCCAACAAAACGACGTAATGGCGTCTGGCAATTTGACCTGGGACGGGAAAAATTATTCCGGTTCGATGCCTGTTATGAAGGCTGGAGAATTTCAGTTAAGGCTGGCGGCCTGGCAGAATGATAAGTCGCTTGGAATGCAGGAGCAGAATATAACGGTGATTGACCGTCCCATCGAATTAATTGAAATCAGACAGAACGTGGATTTACTCAGAACAATCGCGAACAGAAGCGGTGGAATAAAAACAGACAGAATTCCTGACATTATTGAACGATTAAAGGTAAACGACAAAATCATTCATCGGTCTCATCAGGTAAATTTTCTGAGGTGGAAGTGGGCGCTGATAGTTCTTATTGGATTACTGGCGATCGAATGGAGTATTCGGCGTTTCCAGGGTTATCAATAAAAAAGTCTTGCCCTTTATGTTGATTATGTCCAAATTTTCGCCGTGCAGACTGGGATTCAAAGAAAGAGGTATTTCAGCGAGAATTGGTAAATCCGATCTGGTCTTAGCACATTTACTGCTTACCCCATTTACTATATAGATTAATACGCGGAGTTATTTGATGAAGAAAATTGCAATGCTGGGAGTAGGATATGTTGGTTTAGTCTCGGGAACGGGACTGGCCGATTTTGGTAATGAGGTTATTTGTTATGATATTGATCCGACCAAAATAGAAAAATTGAATAATGGCGATATTCCGATTTACGAGCCGGGTTTAGTTGACCTGGTTAAGAAAAATGTTGAAAAAGGGCGCTTAAAATTCACCAATGAGCTTGCTCCGGCGGTGCGGGAATCGGAAGTGATTTTCCTGGCTGTGCCGACGCCTTCTGGCAAAAATGGCGAAGTCGATCTGTCGTACATTTTCAATGCAGTTGATCAAATTGCCCATTTGATCAATGGCTTCAAGGTGATCGTTACCAAGAGTACAGTCGAAGTTGGAACCAACGATAAAATCCGTGAGCATTTGCTATCGCGTAATATCGCGCCGGAAATGTTCGAGGTGGTATCGAATCCCGAATTTTTAAGGGAAGGCTCGGCTGTTGGTGATTTTATGCGACCGGATCGGGTGGTGATTGGCACCCGTTCAGCAAAAGCGCTTGAGATTATGAAGGAAATCTATCGACCATTATATCTGATTGAAACGCCCATCGTGGCTACCGATGTGCATACCGCTGAGATGATCAAGTACGCTTCAAATGCTTTCTTAGCAACGAAAATATCGTTCATTAATGAGATTGCCAATCTCTGCGAATTAGTGGATGCTGACGTTCATCAGGTCGCTAAAGCCATGGGATTGGATGGTCGGATCGGTAAGAAATTTCTGCATGCCGGACCGGGCTACGGCGGTTCATGTTTTCCGAAAGACACCTCGGCTTTGACAAAAATTAGCGAGAAAGCCGGAATGCGGATGTCAATTGTGGAAACAGTTATCGAAGTTAACAATCGCCAGAAAATGCGGGTGGTAGAAAAATTGATGAAATATATACCCAATTTAAAAAATAAGACAATTGGAATTTTAGGGCTGGCTTTCAAGCCCAATACTGATGACGTTCGGGACGCGCCGGTATTGACGGTGATAGAAGAAATCTTGAAACGCGGTGGGCAGATCAAGGCTTACGATCCCGAAGCAATGAAGGAAATGCGGAAATATTTTCCGCAGATCACCTACGTAGCATCGACCGAGGACGCCGCCAAGAGCGCCGATGCGCTAATTATCATGACAGAATGGAACGAATTCCGTAATATGGATTTAAATTACTTGAAATCTGTTATGAAAAATCCGATCATGATCGACACTCGCAACATCTATGATCCTCAAAAAGTTCAGGCGGTCGGTTTCATTTACGATTGCTTTGGTCGGAAAACTGTCAATTAAAAGGGATTTCCTCGATGTCAAATTCTGAAAAAAAGGTATATCTCGTTACAGGTGGGGCTGGCTTCATCGGCAGTAATTATATCCATTATCTTTTCGCCAAATATCAGAATATCGAGGTAATTAATCTTGATAAGCTGACTTATGCCGGCAATCCCGCCAACCTGAAAGACCTGACCGATAATTCCGGATATGTTTTTATAAAAGGCGATATTTGCGATGCGGAAACTGTGCGTGATATTTTTCGAAAATATCATCCGCATTACGTAATCAATTTTGCGGCGGAGTCGCATGTTGACCGCAGTATCGGCAAGCCGGATGATTTTATCAAGACGGATATGTTTGGTGTTTTCGTCTTACTGGAGGCGTCCAAAGAATTTGGGATTGAGCGATTCATCCAAATTAGTACCGATGAGGTTTATGGCTCCATTGCGAAAGGTTCATTTACCGAAGAATCGCCGCTCAAACCAGGAAATCCCTATTCCGCCAGTAAAGCCGGTGGTGATCGCCTGGCTTATTCATATTTTAATACCTATAATCTTCCGGTAATCGTTACCCGCGCCTCGAATAATTACGGTCCTTATCAATATCCGGAAAAATTGATACCGCTGTTTGTAACCAATTTGCTCGAGAATAAGCCGGTGCCGCTTTATGGCGATGGCAAGAATGTGCGGGATTGGTTATATGTACTGGATCATTGTGATGCGATTGAATTCATTCTGAAAAATGGTAAATCCGGCGAGGTTTATAATATTGCCGGAGAAAATGAAATGGAGAATATTTTTATAACCAATTTTCTGTTCGATTATCTGAAGAAGCCGAAATCACTCATAAAGCCGGTAACCGACCGGCTGGGACACGATCGGCGTTATTCGATTTCGGCGGCAAAACTCCACGAACTTGGTTGGCAGGCGCAGTATAATTTCGAAAATGCTATGCAGACCACAATCCAGTGGTACGTCGATAATCCGCAGTGGTGGCAACCGCTGAAAAGCGGGGAATATATGGAATTTTATAAGAAGCATTATAAGATTTCAGGGGATGAAGCATGAGACAATTATCTATAATAATAATTATCCTTATAACGGCTATTTTCACATTTGGTCAATCGGCCAAATCATTATATGAACAGAGCGGAAGAGTATCCTTTGGAGAGTCATACGGAGAACAATTTAAAAAAATTTCCGAAGAAGAAGAGAAAAAAGAAGAGCAATTACGACGTGTCCAGACCGATATGCGGCAAGTAATCCTTGAAAGAGCCATAGATCCTAATGAATATATTGTTGGTCCGGGAGATGTTTTCGGAGTCGATATTATTTTGATGGAAAATATAAATAAAGAATTAATCATATCACCTACCGGTGAAATTCTTATTCCGTCAGTGGGCGTTGTCAATGTCGATAAGATGACTTTAAAAGAGGCCATAAAAAGAATTGAGAGTGCAATCAAAAAGGTTTATCCAAGCGCAGACGTAAATGTCGTATTAGTAAATCTTAGAACTTTCCAAATCCAGATCGCCGGTGCTATAAATAAACCGGGATTTTATATTATTACATCCATTACCCGTTTACATGATATTATTGATCTGGCAGAGGGATTTCAGCAATTTGCGCGAGAATTTTGTATTGAAGTTATCAGAAATGATGGGAAAGTCGAAATTATAAATTATTTTAATTTTCAATTAAATGGAGATCTTAAGAGTGATCCGTCCTTCGTAGAAGGAGATAGAATATTCGTGCCTTTTGGAATTCCCGATAAGGAGAGTGTGGTACTTCGCGGGGCAATATCCGGAAGTGGGTATGATATTATTGAACCGGATGAATCATTGGGACAATTTTTAAGACGACAGGCGAAATTCATTGAAACTGCTGACCTGGAGAATGTTACGATTACTAGAAAAGAATCTGGATCGCAGACTATTCTGTCGATTTCTCCTGCGGATTTTTTTTCAACCACACTCAAAGCCGGCGACGCCATAGATATTCTTGCTGAAAGAAGCGTCTCAGTCAACGGATTTGTTCAATCGCCGGGCAGTTTTTATTTTTTTCCAGGTTATACGGCTTTGGATTATATCAATATGGCCGGAGGCAATTCTATTGAAGGTGATATTGATCGAACCATTGTCCGGCATTTGGATGGAAATATTGAGAATATCAGTTCGGCAACTCTCCAACGCGGAGACGTTATCATCGTGCCCAGATCGTGGAAAAACGTTGCGTATGGAGAATTATCTGTTCTCCAGATTATTGTTTCAGTTTCGACAGTTATACTAACGTTTATTGCGGCAATGAAATAAATGGGATTCAGTAAAATCACTGATAAATAGCAGGAGAGTCACGTGCAACAAATAAAAAAAGAACATCCACTTCTGTATTTTGTTTTAAAGCATCGCATCGTGAATATAATAAGTTTATTTCTGGGAGCTATTCTGGTTTTTTCCTTAGTTTTCTTTGTAATGAAGAAAAAATATACGGCGTCGGTGACAATTTTACCCCCCAGCCAGGATTTATCTTCCGGTATAATGGGCTCTATGGGAGCATTGGCGAGTATAGCAGGGTTAGATTTACCGCAAAGTACACTTCAAAGCCCTGAAATGTACAAAGAAATCCTCACCTCAAGAAAAGTGTTAGATACTATCCTATTCGAGGAATTCGAAGGTGTTGATACCAGTGGTATGATTTTTACAGAATTACTGATTAATATACTTGATATCGAAGCCAGAAACGAAAAAGAGAAGATCGATAAAGCCTTAAAAAAATTATCAAATGATGTTATTTATATTGATATTAACAGTGAAAGTAAAGTTATCAAGTTATCTGTCACACTTACAAATCCGGTATATGCCGCTAATGTCGCGAACAGAATGGTTGAATTATTGAATTATATTGTTATCAACCAAATCCAATACGAAAACCGTCAGCAATTATTGTATATTGAAGATCATATCAGATATTCTCAGGATAGTATAAAAATTGCCGAAAAAAACTTGCAGACATTTTTAGAGACGATTAAATCAATTGCCGAGCCAGTTAATCAGATTAAGGAACTGGCTTTAAAAAGAGACCTGGAATTATACACCGCGATCTGGATAGAGCTTAAACAGCAAAAGGAAATATACACATTAAAGTCAATTACAAGTCTGGCAGAAGTAAAAGTACTCGATAAAGCCCAACCTCCATATCTGAAAAGCCGACCTAAAAGGTTACTCATGATGATAAGTCTTGGAGGGCTCTATTTCATTTTACAAATCTGTATGAATGGAATAATTTTAATTTTTATCAATATCCGCAAAGAATTCAAGCCAAATGTACCAATTCCCAACCCTTGATGAACTAAAAGGTTTCTTTTCAAAAAAAGAGGGAAAAAGCTTACTTAACAATTTTACGCAATTTGGCGTATATCAGGTAATTAGTTACCTGGCGCCATTAATTACGATACCATATCTCCTGAGATATATCGGTGTGGCAAAATTTGGGATTATCAGTTTTGCAATGGCGCTGATATATTATTTTCAAATAATCGTAGAATATGGATTTGGGATTACGGGAATCCAGATGATTGCCCAGAGTAAAAATGACAGCCGAAAACAATCGGAGATCGTATCAAACGTTTTAATAATTCAGGTTTTACTATTTGGTATATGTTTTCTATTACTAGGAATATTATTTCTTCTTATTCCAAAGATAAATAACCACAAATTAATATATCTGTTATATTATGGATACGTACTGGCCAATATATTATTATTTACCTGGTTTTACGTCGGGGTCGAAAAAGTAAAATATGTTAATATTATCAGTGCAGTATCGAAGCTGTTTTATATATTGTTAATCATAATATTCATAAAAAATGAAGGTGATTTTGTTCTCGTCCCGATTTTTTACTCCGGAACCACCTTTCTGGCGGGAATCATCAGCATCATTATTTTAAGGAAAAAGTTTACTTTACGTTTTCTCAAACCAAGCAGAGAAATTTTAAAAAATTATTTAAAAGGAGGCTGGCATATATTTGTCTCGAATATCGCCATGAATTTATATCGTAATACAAACATTATAATTCTTGGTTTTTTTGCATCAGATGCAAGCGTCGGAATATATAGCGCCGGTGAAAAAGTAGTAAAAGCAATCCAAAGTACATTATCGCCTATTACTCAGACTTTGTATCCATTTATTTCAAGGAAAAAAATTGAAGAACCTGATAAATCAATAAGATATGTCAGCAAGATGATTAGAATTATGGGTTTGATAGGAAGTATTATTTCAATATTATTATTTATTTTTGCGGCGAAAATTGCTTATTTACTAAATGGTTCGGATAACCCTTCGATGGTACTTGTGATTAGAATTACTTCTTTTGTAATATTATTTGGAGTACTCAATTTTTGTATTGGCATCATTTTTATGACAAATTATGACATGAAAAAAGAGTTTTTAAAAGGTGTCATAATAGTGGGAATATTTAATGTTTTAATTTGCATAGTTCTTTGTCATTTATTTATTGAAATTGGCGCCGCGGTTGCATTCCTGATATCCGAATTTATTCTTCTTCTGATTTTATTTTACTTTATCAATCGAAATAGAATTAAATGGTCACCAAAAGCAATAAAGCAATAATTCAGCCACACGTTTCCATAATTATACTGAATTGGAATAAATGGGCTGATACGATCGAGTGCCTGGAATCGGTTTTAAAATCAGATTATAAAAATTATTCGATTATTCTTATCGATAATGGCTCTGATAACGATTCGGTGGAGAAAATATTAGCTTGGGCGGATGGTAAATTGCCTAAACCTTATGCAAGTAAATACAATGAAATTGTACTACCAGAAGTAAAGAAACCCTTAAATATTCATAAGATACAGATTGAGAATGGTAATTATGTTCCGACTAAATCTGGAAAAAACTTTTTAATTCATCTGATATTAAGCAACGAAAACCTCGGATTTGCCAAGGCCAATAATGTGGGTATTCGGTATGCTGACGTAATATGGAATAGTAAATATTATTATTTATTAAATAATGATACGGTTATAGAGAACGAGACTTTAGGAAATCTAGTGACTGTTTTAGAAAATTATCCACAATATAAAATTGCTCAGTCAACAATTTATTTTTATGAAAAAAAAGAAAAAATTGCCATTGCAGGAGGTAAGTTATTTCTTTGGGGAAAAGGTAGATTTTATACCCGAATCAAACCAAATGAAATAAAAGAAATAGGATTCATAAACGGGTGTGCACTATTACTTTCTCAAGAAATTGTAAAAAAATATGGTACACTTAGCGAAAGGTTTTTCTTCGGCGAAGAAGATTTTGAATATAGTCTCAGATTATCATTAAAAAAAGTGAAAAAAGTATGTGTTGGTAATAGTCGAGTGTATCATAAAATTAGCCTCTCTTCTAATCACTTACTAGGAAATGATCGTGGTCGTAGATTAGTTCTATCAGCACTAAACAGAATCGCAGATATGCGTAATTTTTATCCCGGTTATCTCTGGATTTTATGGCGATATCTTACGGTCATTTACTATTATTTATTCCTAATGATAATCAAACATAGAATCAATATCAGACTGGCAAATAAGTATTTGAAATACATTCTGAAAAAAAGTAGAAATATTAGTAGTGTTAATAAAACATTATACGAAGAGATAATCAGTAAAAAATGGAACTGACAAAATTATCCAGTCTCTTTTTTGCGGCTATGATATTAGCTATGACGGTCTTTGAGAAGCGTCGTTTAAATACGATAATTACACCATATTCTGTCTCAGCATGGCCTTTAGTGTTTATTATACTCGTAGTAAATTTTTTATTAGTGAGAATGGGATTTGATATTGTAACACCGCGAGTAATATTCTTCTTATTTGCGAATTTACTTGCTATATGGCTGATTGGTACCATATTTTCATACATTTATAAAGATAACAGGATACAATCGTTTAATGACATATTTTTACCGTATGTAAAATTTGAAAAAATCCTCATAGTTCTTTCCTGGGTCGTAAATATTGTAGTATTTTTAAAAGTAAAGAGCCTTTTAGCTAAATATGGCGGTTTAAGTTTTTTGGGTGATTTCAAATTTGAAGAAATGATTACCCGAGGGCCTGAGGCGCATTTATCACAATTTGGAAAAGTAACGTTCATATTACTTGGTTTTATTTATCCCATGGCAAAACATAAAATAACTATTCTAATTACACTTTTTGGATTAATTGTTATGTTTTTTAGTCTACAGGTAAAATTTAACCTTATCGGAGTTTTAGTAATTGTACTTATCTATTATAATTTTACAAAACCAATTAAAAAGCAGATTTATAATATTTTAAAATTTTGTTTACTGACAATTACGATAATGGCTATTTTTTTATTAGTATTGACTATATTCTGGGGCACTTTTAGAGCATCCAAACAATCAGTGTGGTTATTTTTAACAAAAAATTTACTTAGTTATTTTTTCGCATCACCAATTGTTTTAGATAAATGGCTAGACCATGCTTTTGTACAACCTGATTGGACATTACTATTATTATTTAAAAATATAATAAACCGTATAATGGGAAATCCATTAGTATATAGTTCGTTGGATTATGTAGATTTAAACTTTTCGGAAGTTGCAAAGGATGTTTATTCAAACGTTGGAACAAGCTATGGAACCTATTTTATTGTTGGAGGTTGGATTTTTAGTTTATTTATGAGTGCAATGATTTCTTTCATAACCTATTTTGTTTATTACAGCACTAAGAAAAAACCTAGCCCTGTAAATGTCTTTTTATGCATGACTTTACTAAACATTGCATTTTTTAGTTTTTTTGGGCAATATTATACATTTCTACCATATTATGAAATGATTGTATTCTATATAATTACCATAAAGGTTATGGATATTTATAACTTGTTTGTTAGTGATTATCAAAATTCGCTTCTATTGCGAAAAGTATGATTTGGAAAATTAAAATATTACATGTTGTGAATGTATTTGGAGGTGCTGTTGGCCGGATATTAATGAATATTATGCCGCGTTTAGTAGAATTATTTGATGTAAAAATAATATCAATCCAACCAATTGATGATTCAGAACCATTGATACAAGAATATATTAGGAAATATAACAATCTGGAATCGCTTAAATTAAATCGTTTTTCTCTGTTTAAAACATATCGTGAGCTAAACTGCTATTTTAGAAAGATAGATCCAGATATAATTCATTCTCATATGGGGCGTGCTGATATCTTTACAGCTATCTTAAGACCTAAAAATGCTATTATTATGAACACATTTCATTGCGAAAAAAAGAACCATAATCTATTGACTCAGATCGGCTACAAACTTACAGATAGGAGAGTCGATCGTA
>JALOAB010000203.1 GCA_023229045.1 Fidelibacterota bacterium | reverse complement strand
TGGATAAAACCATTACCGCTAAACTCCCGGAAACGACCTGTCGGTAAACCGTGTAGTTTTGCCGAACCTTAATTATCGCGTTACGCCACACTACCAGGGCAGTAACAGCAATAATAATTGCCACTATGAAAATCATAACAACCTCCTTGTCATTCTTTAATGTTTAATTAATTCAATCTATAACAATCATGGCCTTCATCACGCCGTCCCGATAATTGGCAACCAATTCGAAAGCATCTGCGGTTTTTTCGAGTGGTAAATGATGAGTCACCATCGTGTCCATATTCACCCGACGCTGTTCAAGTAAATCAATGGCTTTTTGAGTGCAATGCACCTGCCGCCGCACATTGATAATCGTAATTTCACGGCGCCGCAGTTCATGAATCGGTAAACAGATATCATCGACTTCAGGAATTCCTATAAGCACGAGAAATCCTCCCGGCTTCAGCAACTTAATCGCTTGCGCGATGGCTTCCGGATCACCGCTACATTCAAATACAACATCGAGTTGCAAGGGTTCAAGTTTATTAATTTCCGCAACGATATTTATATGCTCCGGATTACCAACCCACCTGGGATTCAATTGTCTGGCGAAGTCGAGACGTTGCTGAATTTTATCGGTAACATAAACATTACCGATTTTCTTCGTTTGCAATACATGAAAAACCGACATGCCAATCGGCCCGACGCCCAGAATACCGATACTGGCATTCTTCGGAAGATGGGCGCGTTCGACGGCATAAACCGCAACTGCCAGCGGTTCGGTCAGAACCGCCTGTTCCAGCGTCATTGCATCACGAATGGGATAACAACTCGTCTCGGGAAGGATGATGTATTCGCACAGGGCGCCGCCGAGTTGGTTCGGCGTCCCTAAAAATTTCAGATTGCGACAGGTATTTTCTCTGCCTTTCAGGCACTGATCGCAACGACCGCAGTAAACCGTCGGATCGATCGCAACTCGCTGATCCGGTTCGACTCCTATAACTCCTTTGCCGACATTTTCAATTATTCCGGCGACTTCATGTCCGACGATAAACGGATATTTGATTACCTGATTACCAATGCGACCGGTAGTGTAATAATGAATGTCGGAGCCGCAAACGCCAACCATTTTTACCCGAATCAAAACATCAGTATCATTTACTATTGCTGGAGTCTGAATTTCCTTTAGTGCGAATTGTCTGATTCCAGTAAGTAGTACTGCTTTCATAATGTCCACTTGGAATTTAAAGATTAAAAAGGTTCTTTCAAGTTATGAAGTAACCTAACATCTAGATTATGTCCTAGTAATTGACTGAATATTTGATAAAATGCTCATAAAACTCCAGATAGCAGTTCGACCGCGCTCTTTGGCGATAATAAAGCCGGCGCGATATCAAATACGGTTTTGGCGCCGGTTTCGCCGCGCTGAGATAAACGATATGCGGCGCGGGCGTAGCAAACCAATACATTTCCGGTAAATTCAGGATTGGAATCCAGTTTCAGTGAATATTCAATAACGTGCTTATTCCCCGCCCCGGTTTGACCGGTTCGAAGCACAAATCCGCCATGATTCATCTTACTGTGATTTTTCTTCAATTCATCTTCTGAAATGAAATGTACCACCGTGTCATTCTCGGCAAAGTAATCAGGCATATTTTTTATCGTATTTTCAATATAATCCCGGTCGGCGCCCTCTTCGACTACCACGAAACATTCGCGACGATGTTTTTCTCGGGTTGTTAATTGCGGATTGGCTCCACTGCGCACCGCCACCAGGGCTTTTTCAATCGGGATCGTATATTGAATGGCATTTTTAACACCTTTGATCCGGCGAATCGCATCCGAATGTCCCTGGCTAACTCCTTTGCCCCAAAAAGTGTAGTGAATTCCTTTGGGCAATATGGCTTCAGCGTATAATCTGTTGATTGAGAACATCCCCGGATCCCAACCTACCGAAATAATGGCGACATGTCCACTTTTCCTGGCCGCTTTATCAACATTAGCAAAATATTGTGGAATCTTGGCGTGGGTATCAAAGCTATCGATAGTATTGAAAAGTGCCGCATAAGCCGGACCTTGCTCGGGCAAATCCGTCGCCGAACCACCGCATAAGATCATCACGTCGATTGCCGACTGCATGTAAACCGTCTCGTTAACATTGTGTACGGTGGCAGATTTGGTAGTTATGGCAACTTTCTCTGGAGCTCTTCTGGTAAAAACGGCTACTAACTCCATATCCGGATTCCGGGTGATAGCCTGCTCCACCCCTTTTCCGAGATTACCATACCCGACAATTCCTATTCTGATTTTACTCAAGACTTCTTCCCTTTCATATTTATAATAAACAAAATTTATAATCTTTAAATTTTCACCGCGCTATTTTAAGGAAGAATCCGGCGAAATTCAAACAGATTACAGGATTTATCTGATCGGTCAGTTCGGCCTAATTTAGCCTGAGAAACCAATAGGATTCTGAGGCCTTATAGCTTTTATCGCGTCTTGGCGCCTTTAGAGACAATCTTTTATTTTTTCGCCTGAGTAGCAAAATAATTCACTTCGGCATACGGAATCAGATTGCCTTCTTTGACTATCATTTTGGCATTTTTCTTCCCGATCGTAATCGGTACCGCAACAGCCTGATATTGCATACTCGGCCAGTAAGCAACCTCGACTTTGGCAACATACTCACCGGCTTTAACCGTCTTGCCGGCTGAATTTTTCAAATCCCAGACATAAATGTGTTGCCCGAGATCGATACTGGCTCCCGTTACGCCGTCCACATCCTTATAAGCGGACGACCTGCTCCATCTTGGCAGATTGATCTGTTTTTCTTTGGCAAAGGCGCTGAATCCCGAAATGTAAACCGTTTTGACAAAATTGCCCTTACTATCTTCGATCCAGACAGCGGTCTGCGGTTCCAATTCATCACGAAAACCCAATACAAAATCAATCGCTAAAAACGGTTTTTGATATTTCTCAGGATCAAAGTGTTTGATATTCGGAGACATACTTTCAAAAGCCATTCTACTGGCCTCGGTTTCCGAGTAATTCTTGACCACGTTAATCCAGTTGGTCATGGCTTTTTTCTGATAGGCATAACCCAGCCAATAAAAAGCTTCCGCTTTAACTTCATCCGACGCTGAACTCCTGGTTACCTTTTCAAGGTCCTTGATCGCCGCATCCAATTTTTCCACGAAAAATGGCATCATCACTCCAATGCATCCGCGCGCTAATAATGCCTCCGGATTGTCGGGCGCCACCTGAACCGCTTTTTCGGTCAATTCAACTATTTTAAAAGCCTGATTCGTGCGAAAATTGGTGTCGTCATAAATCCGGGCGTCGTAACCGGTCGAAACCGTCTGTTCATAGGCATTGATCCGCAATAAATGAGCTTGAATGTCAGTCGAATCCAGGTCGAGGCTTTTCTGTCCGGCTTCGAGGGCTTTTTCAGCCTCTCCGTTTGCGAGATAAGCCTGACCCAATTTCAGATAAAGGTCAGCCGAGTTCGGATTCTTTTTGACGGCTTCTTCGAGGATTTTAATGTCCTCCGGGCTAAGTTTAAGCGTCACCGGTTCGGCTTTTGGAGGTGCCGGCGCACCGAGTTTTGCTAAGTTTTGCCGGGCACTTTTCGCCAAAGGTGTATCGGGCGCTATTGCAGTAACTTTTTCCCAGGCGACTTTGGCATTCTCAGTCTTGTTCTGCTTTAAATAACCATCCCCCAAATAATTGTAGGCGCTGGCAATCAGGTCGACCGGAAACTTGTCGGGCGCCGCTTGATACATATTGGCAACGAACTCCAGATCCCCAACCCCCTCGTCCAGTTTATTCAAAAACGGCGGCACGCTCACTCCCATTACGCCACGGTTGAAACGCACAACCGGATTATTGGCGTCCATTTCGACGGCTTTATCGAGCATCTCATAGGCATTGCCAATTAACTGTCCGGCTTTAATAAAATTCATCGTTTGCCCAGCTTGCATTCCCAGATAGAATCCCAGATAGCTGTGGGCAACGGCATTATCCGGAAATAATCGGATCGCTTCTTCCATAACTTTAGCGGCCTGTTCGAAATTTCCCGCCTGATTGAAATTTTCCGCTTTGGCAAGAAATTCGTTAAAATCCTGTCCGTAAAGTGACAATCCAAAACACAAAACCAACCCCAGAGTTAACCATGATTTACCAGTTTTCATGTACTTCTCCTTATTAGTCAACCAATGTTAATTGTTTTATCAAGATAAAATTATCTAAATCGAAGTGATTAGATAAAGAAATACAATTTTAGTTGTCAATAAAAATTACGTTAAGGCCAAGGGGAATGAGTATCTGTGAAAATATTGCGGTTCATTTTTCCTTTATCCCGACATAAAGATCGACATCATAGACGCTTTTCCGAGCCATTTCTTCATTATTGTACTCATACTCGAAGCCGGTAAATTCATATTCCG
>JALOAB010000202.1 GCA_023229045.1 Fidelibacterota bacterium | reverse complement strand
AACTTAAAATGGTCGCGGTGGGAGCATGTATGCGGAAACTTGTCCATATAATCGTTGGTGTACTTAAAAGTCAAATATCCTTTAATCCTAACTATGCACTTTTAACTTGACTTTGAACGCAGAATCTCCGCGGTTAAAAAGGAGAAAAATATGAGGAGACTAATACTTTTTCCAGTTTGTGTGATTCTGCTGATCGGGCTGAATGCCTGCCAGCGCGATTTGTCCGAATATGATAAACTGCTCGAACCGCAAATCAGTGTCAAGCCCGATCAAAATATGCTGGTTATCGAGTCCAAAGGCGACCCGAACCAGGCCGGCGCGGTTATGAAGGATTTATTCAGGAGTTTTTACGCCCTGAAGAAGCACCATAAGAACATTCAACCATCTGCGCCGCGCGCCCGCTGGATTGCCCAATTCGATCAATCTAAAGAGGATTGGATCGGACTGTGGGCTTTGCCACTTCCGGACGATGTCAACTCGCTGACGGAATTAAAGGAAATCCCGACCGGCATGAAAGTAGAAGTCTGGCAATACGGCGCCGTGGCCGAAATCCTGCACGTCGGTCCCTATACCACCGAGCCACCGACTATTCAGAAACTGATGGATTACATCACCTCGCAAGGTTATACGATCATCGGCCCGCACGAGGAAGAATATCTCAAAGGTCCGACCATGTTTGGCAAGGGTAATCCCGAAAAGTACAAAACCATTATTCGCTATCAGGTCGCGAAAAAGATGTAGCGTAGGGAAACGGCCTGCCGTGTCCGGGTTTGGATGGAATTGTTTTCGTAGGGGCAATTCATGTTAAAATCCCGCTTCGACGGGGAATTGCCCCTACAGTGATTCATCAGCGTATGGATTGAAAAATTTAGTCCAGAATTGTTTCTTTTCATCAATGGGTAATCCGTTTTGGTTTTCGCGGTCGTACTCCCATTTGGGCGGATTGTTGATTATTTACAGACGGATTTTATTCAATTCCTTTTCATTGCGGATAACGTGTTCGTAATAATTTCGCTGCCAGATATCTCTGATGTTGGTGTATTTTCGGCACCATTTTGTAACACCGGTTTTAAAGCCACGAATAATTGAACTGATTGATCCTGGGATCACGTGTTGAAAATTATGTTGTAGAGGCACAAAATCTTGTGCCGCTACGGCGTCATTATCCGGGTATATGGTTATGATCATGTGTACATGATTCGGCATAATCACAAATTTATCCAATTCCACATGCGGATAATGCGCGGGAATATCCGATACGCATTTTTCAACGATTTTCCCGACATCATTCAATATCATTTCACCGTCTTTGATTCCCCGAATAACGGTTCCCGGTTCCGGGTGCAAGCGGTCACAAAATAGGAACCCGATTGCGAATAGTCGTAATATTTCAGACGAACAGATTTGTGCCGGTAGATTTGCCGGGTGTTTTTATCCATAATTCAGATTCCCGATATTTTTCATTCGTCAAAATATACCGATTCATTGAGAAATGAAAAATTGTAGAGGCAATTCATAAATTGTCCATAATGAGCACTATGATTTGAAAAGGTAATCGTATTTTTTACTGATCGAAACCAGCATGAGCATGACCGGCACTTCGATCAGGACGCCCACAACCGTCGCCAGCGCCGCTCCCGAGGAAAGCCCGAACAGCATGGTAGCCGTGGCGATCGCCACCTCGAAATGGTTGGAAGCGCCGATCATCGCCGCCGGCGCCGCATCTTCGTACGATAGCTTCAGCCAACGGGCAAAGACGAAATACCCGATGCTATAAATAAACATCGTCTGGATGAACAGCGGAACGGCGATCCAGAAAATGGTCAGCGGATTCTGCATGATGATCTCGCCTTTGAAGGAAAAGAGCAGAATCAGTGTCACCAGCAGCGCTACCGTGCTCACGGGTGTCAGGTAGTGAATGAATTTTCCGTTGAACCACTCCAGACCTTTCGAGAGAATGATCCATTTACGTGAAAGATAGCCGGCGATCAGCGGCAATGCGACGTAGATTCCAACCGACAGCAATATCGTCTGCCAGGGGATCGGCATAGCGTTGACGCCCAGCAGGAATCCACCCAGTGGAGTATAGAGAAAGAGCATCGTGAGCGAGTTGATCGCCACCATCACCAGCGTCAGACCGTCGTTGCCTTTCGCTAAGTAACTCCACATCAGCACCATGGCGGTGCAGGGCGCAATCCCGAGCAGAATCGCCCCGGAAATATAACTGCGCCAGAGTTCGACTTCCTGACTGGTCTTGATGATTTCAGTCCCTGGCAGAAATTTTTTAAAAAGAATTCCAAGAAACAGATAAGCAAACAAATACATTGTGAAGGGTTTAATCGCCCAGTTGACCACGAGCGTCAGCGCCACCGGTTTGGGTGTTTTGGCGGCTTTGACGACTTCCGCAAAGTCGATCTTCACCATAATAGGGTACATCATGAAGAACAGGCAGATCGCGATCGGGATCGATACCTGGTAGAGTGACATCGCGTCTAATTTAATGGCAATGCCAGGTGCGATTTTACCTAGCAGGATTCCGCCGACAATGCAAATTAGTACCCAGAGTGTCAGATACTTTTCAAAGACATTCAATTTTTTTTCAGCTGCCATGGAACTCCTACGAAAAAATTAAATAAATGCCACCTATAATCACCAGGACGCCGCAGATTTTTTTCAACCATTTGGCGCCTTTGGATTCGGCGCTCCAGTTCAGATAACGTTGCAGAGCTTCGGTGAAAGTTCCCGCCAGTACAATGATCGAGCAGTGTCCGACGCCATAGAAAACCAATAGCAGAATACTGAATAATAGTTTTGTTCCGGCGGTGCTCAGGACAATTGCCAGAATCGGTGCCATATAGGCAAAGGTGCAGGGTCCCAGCGCAATGCCGAAAACCAATCCGAGAGTAAACGCCGCCAGCAAACCGCGTTTTTTGACTCTGGACGGATCCGGCGCTGAGAAAAAATTCAGCGAAATTACATCCAGCAAGTACAATCCAACCAGGAAAAAGATGACGGCGACGAAATAATTCCCAAAACGCCCGACATCGCCCAGCATACGACCCAGCAGTCCGGTGATTACTCCGACTAAACCAATGGTGATTAGAATGCCGGTGGAAAAGAGCAGGGAAAGCCAGAATGCCCGCCGGATAGTTACATTGCCCTGACCATTAATAAAGCCGATAATCAGAGGGATGCTGGACAAATGGCAGGGACTCAGCAGGATACTCAGAATTCCCCAGACAAAAGCCGCCAGTAGTGCAATAATCGGCGAGGTATTCAAAGCCTGCGATAAAATATTAAAGAGCGTCCCAATCATTGTACGCCTTTATCTTTCAACAGTTTTTCGATTTCCGCCAGCGGAAAAAAGCCTTCATGCCGGAAAAATTCCTTACCATTCTCATCTAAGAAAACCTGGGTTGGGATAACGCGGATTTTATATTGACGGGCGTACGGCTGACCGGCTTCGGTCCAGACATCATAAAAAACAACCTTGACCTTATTCGGGTACTTTTGTTCAATAGTTCTCATTATCGGCTGCATTTGCCGGCAGGGAATACAGTTGACTGATCCCAGTTCGATAAAAGTGATCTTCGGAACAATCTCCTTAACTGGAACCTGATCAGGTTGATTGCTCTCCGCTTTTTGCGAACATCCGGATACCAGTATTAACATGATAATTAGAAATTTTGGAAATTTTTTCTGCATTTTAACTCCAGTTACTTTAATGAATTATTGCGGATTCTGGTTGGCGTCGATCATCCAGTGCGCCAGAGTCTCTTTGGTTGGTATCTTGCCACTCGAAACGACTTTACCGTTGAGGACAAGTCCTGGGGTAAACATGATCCCGTAATCGGCGAACTTGTTAAAATCGGTGATTTTTTCAAGGTTCATGTTTAAGTTGTTTTCTTCCGCAACGACATGGCAGAGTTGTTCGAGTTTGCGGCAATTGGGACAACCTGAACCTAAAACGATGACTTTTAACATATTGATATTCCTTTTGATTTATAATTGCATTAATGAACGAACATTATCTTCGTAGAATTGCCGAAAAGCGACCTGGATTTCATCCCGTACCCGCCGGTAAACCGCCAGGATTTCCGCATCGGAACCGGTGGCATCCGCCGGATCGTCGAAGCCGATATGCAGGCGTTTATTTAAATTACCCAGGTAGACCGGACAGGTCTCTCTGGCATGGTTACAAACGGTGATGACATAGTCGAAATTGTGGTTTAGATATTCATCAACGTGATGGGTTTGATTCTTCGAAATATCGATCCCGATCTCAGCCATCACCTGGATCGCGTGGGGATTGACTCTTTCTGCGGGCTCAGTTCCGGCGGAATAAACTTCGAGTTTGGCATCAAAAGATTTCAAAAAAGCCGCGGCCATCTGACTGCGGCAGGAATTACCGGTGCAAAGGACGAGTATTTTCATAATGGTTCT
>JALOAB010000201.1 GCA_023229045.1 Fidelibacterota bacterium | reverse complement strand
TAACCATTGGCTTGAGACAACGCGATGGGCTGTTGCATGATTTTGAGATTTTTGGACTTTATAAAGGTTTATGTTCTTCATTTGTTTACCGCTTCTATTCATCGCGTGTCTCAGCCTTGACCGTTAGACCCAATGTAATTTCATAATTCGGAAGATTGCAAATAAATGACCATATTAAAATCAAATTATTGGAAAGTGATTATTTGCATTATCATTGGGGTATTCGCGGATGTGATCCTGCATATTCTTTTTGTGCCGCGCGTGACCTACAATTTCCATCCCAGTATTTTAGCTGAAAAAGGTTTGACCTTGCCTGCAGCTACGGTAATGCTCATCGTTTTATTTACAGCTGTAACCATTGTGTTTGTTCTGATTCAAAAATATTTACCTGGAACAAAGGCCGCAAAAGGATGGCGTTTTGGTATTGCATTTGGCCTCCTGACTTTTTTGGCAATCATCGAAATGAATCTTATCTTTGACTCTCCAATTCTGAATGAACTTCGTGGAGGTGCTGCTGATGGGGCTTCATTAGTTTTGTTAGCATTAATGCTATCGTTGATGACGGGTACCGACAATCTAAACGCCAAAGAGCAAAATAGATTGCGCTGGAAGCCCTTTGTCCTGGTTCCGCTGTTTTTTCTGGTCGGTCGATATTTTAGTTACGCCTTCGTTCAAATTTTATCAGCTTATGGGCAAAAGCCCTGTGGAACCTTTTTTTGGACGCTGGGTATCGGACTGTGGCTGAGCATCATGTATCAGCTTTTAAGGGAAGAGAGAAATGACATTCCTGCCATAATACGCGCGATCCGCTTTGGATGTTTAACTTTCGGGAGTTACTGGCTAATTTATAATTTGTTTGTATTAGTTTACTTGCAAATGTCCGTTTTGGATTTATTCTTACGAATCATTATTGATGTTGTATTCGTAACAACCAGTATATGGATAGTTGAAGTAATGGAACACAGAATATTATTAAAAAAAACAGTCTAACAAAACCAATACAGCCGATCGCTACGCGCCGGCTGATTTATTCGTTAGCCATTATTATTAACTTTTTACGAGTTTGTTATTTATAAAATACGAACATTTTAAAAGGATATAAAAATGAATGTAAAACAATTACTCAAATCTTTGCTTTGTATTACATTACTAACAGTTTTTGCATCTGCCGAGCAATTCACGGAGAAGACGGGAATCAGTTTAACGGGAGTTTATGTTGGTTCTGTTGCCTGGGGCGATTACGACAACGACGGCGATCTCGATATCTTACTTACTGGATATGATAGTAATGAAAATGGAATTTCCAAGATTTACCGCAATAATGGTGACAACACATTCACGGAGCAGACGGGAATCAGTTTAACGGGAGTGTATTACAGTTCTGTTGCCTGGGGCGATTATGACAACGACGGCGATCTTGATATCTTACTTACTGGAATTGATAGTAATTACAATAGAATTTCCAAGATTTACCGCAATAATGGTGACAACACATTCGCGGAGCAGACGGGAATCAGTTTAACGGGAGTGTATAGAAGTTCTGTTGCCTGGGGCGATTATGACAACGACGGCGATCTCGATATCTTACTTACTGGATATGATAGTAATGAAAATGAAATTTCCAAGATTTACCGCAATAATGGTGACAACACATTCACGGAGCAGACGGGAATCAGTTTAACGGGAGTGTATGATGGTTCTGTTGCCTGGGGCGATTACGACAACGACGGCGATCTCGATATCTTGCTTACTGGAAGCGATAATATCAATTACATTAGTACAATTTCCAAGATTTACCGCAATAATGGTGACAACACATTCGCGGAGCAGACGGGAATCAGTTTAACGGGAGTGAATTTCAGTTCTGTCGCCTGGGGCGATTACGACAATGACGGCGATCTCGATATCTTGCTTACTGGTAGATCAGGTAGTGGTTATTTCTCCAAGATTTACCGCAATAACAATCTGACGCCGAATTCCGCTCCAACCGCACCATCGGGATTGTCTGCTTCTACGACTGGTTCTGATGTCACATTCAGTTGGAATAAATCCTCAGACGCTGAGACTCCTCAAAATGGTTTATCCTATAATCTATATGTTGGAACATCTTCACATAATGGGCAGGTTAAATCTCCTATGTCGGATATTAGTTCGGGATTTCGGCGTGTCGTTCAGATAGGGAATGCCAATCAGAATAACTCATGGACATTTAAAAATTTACCTGGTGGAACTTATTACTGGAGTGTTCAGGCTATCGATAATAGTTATGAAGGCTCAACATTCGCTTCGGAAAAAACATTTACCAATATTGTTATCATTGAAGAAGTTACATCTCCAATACCATCGGTTTATTCACTTGCTCAGAATTACCCGAATCCATTTAATCCGACTACAACTATATTATATCAATTACCAAAATCAACCTATGTAAAGTTATCTATTTATGATATTACCGGGAAATTAGTTGAAACACTGGTAAATGAGCATAAAAATGCAGGATATTATTCAGTTAATTGGGATGCTACGAATGTAAGTTCAGGGATATATATTTATAAAATTGATGCAAGTAATTTTAGTAGTGTGAAGAAATGCTTAATAGTCAAATAATGGTCTAACCATTAGATGGAGGCAACGGGGTGAGCTGCTCGACAAATATGGATTTTGGGAGTTTTCCCGGGCATAGTTTCGATGGTGGAAAATCTGTTCGTTTCCGTCACCCCGTGCCTCATCTTTGACCGTTAGAGCATAAAAATAATCGTAATATCGTATTGACAATAGGCACACATTTTCTTAAAATATATACATGAAATATTATGATTGGAACGAAGAAAAGAATCAGTGGTTGAAAAAGGAAAGAAATATTTCGTTTGAAATAATCATCAGTTGTTTAGAAGAAGGGAAAATGCTTGATAAAATATCTCATACAAACAATGAAAAATATCCAAACCAGTTCATTTTTATTGTCGAGTATGAAAACTATGCATATTTGGTACCTTTTGTAGAAGATGAAGAAAAAGTGTTTTTAAAAACAATAATACCAAGTCGGAAAGCGACTGAAAAATATCTAAGGAGATAAATAATGGAAAAATATTCTGAATACGAAAAAGATATAGTGGAATCCTACGAAAATGATGAATGGCAATCTTCTCCTGATTTGAAAAGTGATAAGAAAAAATATAGTCAGATTGCTCGAAATACAATTTTAAAGAATAAAAGAATAAATATCAGGATTTCAGAACGCGATTTGACAAAATTAAAATCTAAATCAGTTGAAGAAGGATTGCCTTACCAGACATTGGTATCCAGTATATTGCATAAATATGTTTCGGGAAAAATTATCGAGCAGAATTGATAATAGTAATTTACCTATAATTTAAAAAGAAACGCGCTCTAACCACTGGCTGGAGATAACGCCTTGAGCTGCTCGACAAATTTGAAGTTTGGCGATTTTGCGAGAGATTATCAAGAAGTGAAAACGGATCGCTTTGTAAATCGCCGTATCTCATACCTTATCCGCTAGTTGTAATAATGCTTTTAAAATAAACGATTAGAATAGCGGATGTTCACCAATGAGAAAATAAAAAAAAGAAGTTCTTTATGAAAATTTTAAAACGAAAAAAATGGCTGATCTTTTCTTTTATACTCGTATTATTTGTTACTGTACTGATCCTCTTATGGCCAAAAATCCCAAAAGCACCAGACACCATAATAAGTACTACTGAATTAGACAATTATTTAAATAAAATTACAGTGAAGGGTCCAATACCAGGTTTATCGCTTATAGTTGTTAAAAATGACAGTGTTATTTATAGTAAAGGTTATGGCTGGGCAGACATACCGCGAAAAATACGAGCAACACCGGAAACAGTTTATCATTGGTTTTCTGTTACCAAAATAATAACCGCTATAGCTATTATTCAACTCTATGAACAAGGGAGATTAAATATTGAGGATCCGGTATCAAAGTATCTACCTAATTTTAATATAAAATATCCTTCAGATACTAGTAAAACCATAACCATTCGAAATCTGCTTAATCATAGCTCCGGAATACTGGGTGCAGGAATGACAGTTGTAAAATGGATCCATCATGAAGGAGAACCTCATTGGAATCAGACAGAATTCCTGAAAAAGGTATTGCCGGATTATTCAACACTTTGGTTTGAACCCGGGGAAAAAACTTCTTACACAAATATCGCATATATGGTTTTAGGAGCGATTATTGAAGAGGTTACAAATCAAACTTATGAAGACTATGTCAGGCAGAATATATTAGACCCTTTGGGAATGAAACATACTGATTTTGTGTACAGGAAAGAGATGGAACCATTTGAAGCAGGTGGTTCTCATCCTATACTCAATAAATATACACCCATTATACCCTTTATGGTAGGTTCATACATACGTGAAATTGAAGGAAAATATATATGGATAAAACGGGTGTACAATAACCAGACACCCCCAAGCGGATTGATTGGTTCTC
>JALOAB010000009.1 GCA_023229045.1 Fidelibacterota bacterium | reverse complement strand
CCCAGCTGGCAGGAAAAAACTTTACATCATATAAACCTTCCGCCTTCCAATAATCGAAGTAACTAAAATCAGGTCGATCCTGCCGCATTTCAAAATCAGCCGCCAGATAGTGATTAATATTTTTCCGATCTTCTCTAAGCCAATCTATACCAGCATTATGGGTAGTATAACTATATTGATCATTGTCAACAATCCGGATCAAATCGTTGCTATAGTAGTATCGGGTTTGCGTTCCTGAATAAGCGATCTCAATCCGTGGCGATACAATATGATCCCGCATTGGATTATAGTAACGGAGCAGATTATTGTCCTGACCGACATAGGTATCGAAAGCCAGTTGCCATTGCGCCCGGGCCGGGACCGTGACAAATGTAAATATAAGCCATAAAAACAGGCTCAATCTTCGGTGCGACTTCATTTTCCTCTTCCAGGTCTGCGGCCGGATTGACGATGCCGGGAAAAACCTCTTTGGTCACAAACACCGTCGCCATCCGTATCAATAAACCGATCCATTCGCCGCTGTTCCTGCATACCTTCTCTCTTTTGGACGCGGTCATCCTGACCATCACCATCCCGGTCGGTGAAATCTTTAAGCTGTTCGTGGTATTCCTCAAGGATAAAGCCATAGCGATAGCCACCCAGGTCGCGGCGCGTGTAAATTTCACCGGTAATGTCATTAATCCAGTCCTTGTCAGCATCAATTATATTCTCACTCCGGCCATCGCCATCGGCATCTGTAAACTTGCTGTCCAGATCATTCACCCCATCTCCATCGGCATCCCTGTAAAGATCGTTTATCCCATCCTGATCCCGATCCTGAAAGCGGAAATTATGGCGATATCTTTTCTGATCGATGTCATTAATCCCGTCACCGTTGGCATCCTGAAACCAATCATTGATTCCATCCTGGTTTTGATCCACGAAACCACGCCGCATTTCCCGGTCTTGTTCATTAGTCTGGGCTAAAGAAACCGTCAGACAAACGGTGCCAATTATCAAAAGATGGATAATTGTGCTCATGCGATCCTCCAATCCTTATAAACACCAGAACGGTCGGCGAAATGACCGCCGACCGTTTTCATCTGGTTATTCGAACTGTTATTTACCACCGGTGCGCGAACCTTTTGGTGAATTTCCACGATTTCCGGTACCGTCGCCGGTAGCTTTTGCCTGGCCGTCAGCCGTACGCATCCGGTTGCGATGCCCGTACATGTATTTCTGGCCACTGCCGTCAGCCGGACGCTGATAATCGGGATCCTGTCCATTGGGAATGCCATCGCCATCGGCATCCGGAGCGTTGTCGTTAAAACCGTCACCGTCGGTATCCACAAAACCACGCGGAGCGCCACGACTGGAACCCGGGCGAACATAATCCGGATCCTGTCCATTGGGAATGCCGTCGCCATCGACATCCGGGGCATTGTCGTTATAGCCGTCACCATCGGCGTCGACAAAATGCGCGCCATGCTGAACCGGCGTATCTTGAGCATTCAAACCAACCGGCATTGTTACAATCGCGACCAAGAGGCTTAGCGTTAAAACTGCAAATAAACTGAGCTTTTTCATTTTTTTCTCCTTTTCTTTTTTCTCAATTTCAAAACTCTGGCTTTATATAGGTCAATTGCCGTGCCAAAGGAGAAAATTGTTTTGAAAATATCGTTATTCTCGTCGACAAATATTTTATCGCACCGATATTTATTTTTATAGCAATTCTAATTTTCATTTGTCGCTTTTGACGAAATCTCGACAATAATGTCGAACTACTTAATTTTGTATTTCTCAATCTTGTACCGGAGTACCCGCTCTGAAATCCCTAACAATTCGGCCGCCCGGGTTTGGACATTTCCAGTTTGAATCAGTGCCTTTTTAAGTAATTCCCGCTCAAGGTTTTCAATCTGATCATTCAGTGAGTGTGAAAGCGATACCGTTGCCGGTGGAGCCGGTTGTAAAGGCAAGTCCGCCATAGTCAAAGTGGTCTGGCGCGCCAGGATGACCGCCCGCTCGATTATATTTTCAAGTTCACGGACATTTCCGGGATAATCATAGCGCATGAGCAGATTCATGCCCTCTGCTGAAACACCTGCAATCGGCCGATTATTTAGCCGGGCATGTTTGGCAATAAAATGCTCAACTAATGGAATGATATCCTCGCGGCGTTCGCGTAAGGGTGGTATCTGAATTGGAATTACATTCAACCTGAAAAACAGATCCGAGCGGAATTTGGTCTCATCGACCAATTGCTGGATATTCTTATTAGTGGCTGAGACGATCCTGACGTCCGTCCGCAGAGTTTGAGCCGCACCCAGACGCTGGTACTCTTTTTCCTGCAGAACGCGCAATAATTTGACCTGAAAACTCAGCGGAATGTCAGCGACTTCATCCAGAAACAGGGTTCCCCCTTCGGCCACCTCAAGTCGTCCGCGAGTGCGTTCTGTAGCTCCGGTATAGGCGCCCTTCTCATGACCAAACAGTTCGCTTTCGAAAAGCGTCTCCGGGATTGCGGCGCAGTTGATAGCTACAAACGGTTTGGCATGGCGGGGCGAGGCCTGGTGAATTGCGCGAGCGATCAACTCCTTGCCGGTACCACTCTCGCCCTGAATCAAAACCGCGGCCTGGCTGTCGCTGATCCGCGCGACGAGATTGAGGACTTCTGCCATCGCCGAACTCTTATAAATTATCTCGGTCTTCAATTCGGTTGCGGCAATGCGGGTTTTTAACAGCTCGTTTTCGCGCAGGAGAGCATTATGTTCGACGATTTTCTGTAGTTTGATTTCGAGTTCATCCAGATCGATTGGTTTGGCAAGATAATCCCAAGCCCCCTGGTGCATAGCGGTCACAGCATCTTCAATCGATCCATAGGCTGTCATTATAATTACCTGGATCTCGGGATTGAGAGCTCTGACCCGACGTAAAATTTCCAGTCCGTTCATTCCCGGCATCCGAAAATCGGTCAAAACTACATCAAGATACTGTTTTTCGATTACAGACAGGCAATTTTCACCGGAATCACAGACAAATACGGTACATCCCAATTTTTTGAAAAATCCACTCAGCAGTTCGCGTTGACTTTTATCATCATCAATGATGGCGATATTCAAATTAAACATATCTATTCCCTCATTATAGGAATTGTCAGAACGAATCGGGTCCCCTGGCCAGGCCGGCTAATAACTTCAATCTCTCCGCTGTGCTCTGAAACGATTTGATACACCTGAGCCAATCCCAGTCCGGTGCCATTAGGTTTGGTAGTAAAATATAGATTGAATATGCGATTGAGATTCTCTGTCGGGATTCCCATTCCGTCATCTTCAACTGTGATGGAAAATTTCTTACGACCTGACGAAGCGACCCGCAACTTGACCGTTCCGCCCGAAGCGATAGCGTCCAGAGCATTTTCCAGTAAATTGATCAATCCCTGGGTAATTTTATCGGGATCAATAAATACCTTGGAATGCAAATGATTTTCTGATTCAATTTTAATTTGCTGGCTGGCCGCCCGGGCCTGGTAGAGGGCTATGACATTCGTGATTAATTCGTCTATTTCCACGGATTTTTTAGCTAACGGAGCCGGTCGGGCAAAATCTAAAAACTGGCGAATAATAGCGCCGATGCGCTCAATTTCCTGACGAATAGTTTTGATCAATTGGGCCTGTTCGCCGGCGCCTTCAGCCGGTGGAAATTCGCGCGCCAACCTTTGCACGGTCATGGAAATGGCATTCAGTGGGTTCCGAATTTCATGAGCGACTCCGGCCGCCAGTTCACCCATAGCGCTAAATCTCTCGCGCCGCCGCAGGTCATCCTGTAAACGATAAACTTCTTTGGTAATATTTTCTTTCTCCCTACGCAATAAACGGACATTCTGATTAGTGATCGAAAAAGCCGCCAATAAAAATCCAATGACGAGTAAAATTCCCAGGCGCATCGCTCCCTGCCGAATGGCAGACGCCTGAATTTCCTGAATCGGTTTATAGTCCAGTCCAATTCGAATCAGCCCATAGGAAACGTCGAGTACATAAAATGGCAAGACACCCTCGAATATCCGTCGTTCCTTAAATCGGCTTATCCGCCATTTAAAATTGGTCGAATCCATACCAGTTCTTAAAAAACTATCACTGGCGATGGCTGACAATGTCTCGATATTCGCTGTCGCGGCTAAAATTCCGAGCGAATCCTGGATAGCAATATAGGCGACCGCACTGTTCTGCGAGATACTGTTCATCAAATTCCCAATACCAATTTTACGGCGCAACGCAATTAATTCATCTGCATCTGAAAAACCAATGACGGCTCCGGCGGCTATTTTTAGCCCAATTCCTATGACAAATTTGTTCTCCGCAGAGGTCGTGCTCATCCCAAAATTTATCGCGGATTCATCCGACCTTAACCAATCCTGTAGGTAAACGGGATCTATATGGTCGTCCGTAATCCGACCGATTGTGCGCAGGATTTGCCCTTCGCGGTTAATTATCTGCATACCAATTAATTGATGTTCAGCAATAATCCGTTCCAGAACGGCTTGCGATGTCGTTAACAGGTCAGTTCCGCTTGTTATAATCTGCAAGGCATTTTGAGTGCGCGCCGCCAGTTCATCTTCGATAACATCATTGCTTAATATCGAATTGACCGCCGCCTGACGGATAGTCTGCGATAAATTCTCACTCATCAGCGCCATCAGCTCGAGGGTAGTATTTTTCCGATTGCGGAACTCCAGATAGGCTGAGGACAGCAACAGGAAAAGTAGAATGATGAAAACCGAAACTGCGGTTCTCGGATGTAGTTTAAATTCTTTCCCTGAGAAACTCATCCCTTAAAATAATACAGTTGTGGTTATCTGCAAGAGATATTTTTCGCCCTCTTATCAGCGAAATTTGAGGAGTGCGCCGGTCAGGATCCCTTGGCTTTCTTTTCCAGCGGCAGAACTCCGGCCATTTCTCCGACGACATTGACCAATTCCGAGCCGGTTGGAATAATGATTTTGGCGTTATTCTGAAGAGCCGTCTCCACGGTCTGCAATTTGCGCAAAAGCTGGGCGTTGCCGATAAAATATTTATTGGCGGCTTCATTGACTGAGCGGATGGCCTCGGCTTCGCCTTCTGCCTGGAGGATACGGGACTGCTTGATGCCTTCGGCTTCCTTGATCTTGGCGCGTTTTTCGCCATCGGCTTCGGTTTCGCGGGCGGTCGCATAGTCGATCGCGGCGATCTTTTCATTCTCGGCCTTGACGACCTTGTTCATAGTTTCCTGGACATCCTTGGGCGGATCGATTTCCTTTAGTTCGGTGCGGACGATCTCGATACCCCAACTGCTGGTCTCTTCCTTTAGCGTTTTGTGCAGTTCGGAATTAATTTTACCGCGCTCGCTGTTGGCTGATTTCAACGTCAGCGTACCGATGATATTCCGCAAAGTTGTGCGCGCCAGATTGACGATCTGCCACTGGTAATCATTGACATTATACTGCGAATTCTTAACGCTCTCTTCATCAATTTTTACCTTGAAATAGACTTGGGCGTCCACGCGGGCGTTCAGGTTATCATTGGTAATGATCTCCTGCGGCTCGGCGTCCACCATCTGTTCGGTGACATTAACCTGGTACATTTTTTCGATAATCGGAATGATCCAGTGAAATCCCGGACCGGCGAAGCGGTTGTATTTACCAAGCCGTTCGATCAAGCCGCGATGCGTTGGTCGGATGATGCGAATGCCTAACAGGAATAGAAAGACAACTACGATAATTAAAACTGTTATCCAACCCATTTAAACCTCCATTTTGATTATTTCCGTTTGCGGATCAATTTAATCCACGAAGCGGTTGTTCACAAATATTATATCCCGGTCGTCTTCAGATATAAAAAAATCACCGGCGAGACTGTCTGCAAGGATTGGATGTAAATCGATTCGTTTAACTGATCTGGCGGTACAGGTCGTTGCTGTGAATGTATTCGGCCACTGCCGGTGGTGCAAGGTTATCAATACGTCCGCCAGTCAGGGCGATTTTCCGAATTTCGGAGGACGAGATCGGAATCAGCGGCGTATCGAAGAAAATAATTTTTCCGAGATATTCCGGCCTGACCTTCGACGGATCGAAGCCGGGGCGACGCGCTACCACCACCTGCACTTCCGTTAGAATATCTTCCGGCTGGCGCCAGGTATGCAATTCCAGCAGGCTGTCGGCGCCGATCAGAAAGTAAAACTCAGGGCATTCGAGACTCATCTGCGCTTTAAGACTGCGGATCGTATCGATCGAATACGAAATTCCGCCGCGCTCCAGTTCAAGGGTGGCAATTTCACAAGCCGGTTCGTTTTGAAGGGCTAACTTCAGCATGGCTAAACGATGTTGCGGTGCCGAGTGATTTTCAGAAGTTTTATTGGGGGCAATATTGGCCGGGATGAAAAGCATTCGCCGTAATGCAAAAGCCTGAATGGCGGCGCGGGCGATG
Organism: Fidelibacterota bacterium; assembly: GCA_023229045.1. Taxonomy (GTDB): domain Bacteria; phylum Fidelibacterota; class UBA2242; order UBA2242; family UBA2242; genus JAGNGI01. Next base: position 20,110 of record JALOAB010000009.1, on the reverse strand, counting down.
GTTAGATGTCCGTTATGGGGTGGATCGAAGGTTCCACCGAAGAGACCGATTTTCAGTCTGTTCGCTTGCGTTGTTCTCTCTCGATTTTACGAAGTTCTCTGCGATGGGAAACGCGCAGATATTCGATGGCATTGGGATCGGTCTGCGGGGTGGCGCGCGCCAGGATTTCCTTGAATAGCAATTCAAACTGATCGAATCGGCGCAAACGGATCAGGCAATAGGCTTTCTCCAACCGGGCTTTTTCGGCCCATTCGGTATCATAATACAGTTCCAGCACTTTATCGAGATAAATGATCGCGGCCGGCCATTCCTGCAGTTTGCGATATAGTTTTCCGCTTTCAAAAAGCTTGCGGGCTAATTTCGCGCGTATTTCAACGATTTTCTGCTCGGCATCGGCGCTGAAGCGACTGCTTGGATAGGTATCGATAAAATCCTGAAAACTCTGCAAAGCCATCAGTGAATAATCCTGTTGAAGTTGATAGCGCGGCGCCGATTTGAATTGCGACAGGGCAATTTTATAGGCGGCTTCCTCTACATAAACGCTGTAAGCGTAGCGATCCACCAACTGGCGATACTCGGAGATTGCCAGCAAATATTCTTTCCGTCCAAAATAACATTCGCCGATATAAAACTGGGCGTCATCCGCCAGTTCGCCGCCCGGTGAATTGATTACAACCAGAGTAAAATGATCGATAGCCTTATCCCATTTTTTCTTATTGAACGCCTTCATGCCGTTCTGATAATATTCGTCCAAATCCTGGATCGTTTTCGGTTTCTGAGAAGCACAACCGCACAGACAGACAAACAGGATTCCACTTAAGGCAATCTTTAAGACTTGTATTTTATAATGCATTCCGCTTTTGCTCATTATGGGAAAAGTTCAAATTTTAAGGTTTTATTAAAATGCAAAAGAGAGAGTCACCCCCCGGATCGGCATTTTATAAGTGTAATCGGTGACCAATCCGACGTACCAGGTTACCTCTTTCTGTTCCGGCGGTCGGTAATTTTTGGCGGCGATCTGGGCATGAAAGGCGCTGATCAAATGGTTGAACATGATCACTGTGGCAAAATTGGTTGCCATTTTCAAAGCCTGATTGGAATCATAACGCTGGTTAAGATATTTTTTGCGATTCGGGCTGGTCGGAATATTGAGTGAATCGAGATTGGAGGTAATCGTACTAAAATCATCCCAGCCGCTTGCAAACTGGTCGTATTTACCGATATTTTCATAGTAATCGCGAGTCTTGATCGGAGCTAGAGTTCCGTTTTGCAAATAGGTCTGCCAGCCTGGAAGTTCACGATCCAAATAGGAAATGTCAGCCATATATTCCTGGCCATCATGATCAAAATATATTAAATGCGAGCCGAAGTTTCGCGAAGAGTCCGAAAGTCCGAAATAATCCGGAAAGCTGAGACTTTTTTCCCACCAATCGTAAGGATCCCAGTGCGTATCCGCCCATTTAGTATACTCTTTTTCGAGGCGGTTGCCGATATTCCGGCGATTGAAAAATACAATCCAGGAAATGACTTCCACACTGAAGAAAGCCGCCGCCCGGTATTTCGCCCCGGAATAAAATTCACCGGCGCCTGGCACGGCCGCCGACAACAGAAACGCCAAACCCGGCGATTTCTGATAGCTAAATTCAAAGGTATCCGTTTCGACCTGGGCGTATTTTAAGTTATAGATCAGCCGGTCGCGCTCCGAGACAGTCGATTGACCCGGAAATATCTGCTGGGCATCTGCGATAAATAATGGAACCAGCAAACTTAGTATTAACGCAAATGTTAATGTTCTGGGCTTCATGAGGCCTCCTTTTACAAACCGAATAAAATTGTCAAATATGTGCGCCATTCATGGCCGTATTGATAGGCTTTTGAATTGCTAATGATCTGAAAATCATCCAGACCATAGACCCAATCCAGACTGATTGAAGTTGGGTAAGTATAAAATGAAAAACCGCTGAAACGCAACTGAAAACCAACATCTTTCTTAAAATCACCCGCAATATTGCGTAAGACAGAAACGGGCTGGGCTTTAAATTGTTCCCAGTTCAATCCCGGAAAATCAGACACCCGATTCCAGGCATTCCCCGCCTCAATATAAGTTCCCACAAAGGCATTTTGCAAATTGAACGATAAAATTTGAAAATGTTTTTCGCGAAACAGAGGCAGGCGCCAGGTATAATGCACACTGTACAAATTGCGCCCTTCAAGGCTGTAAAACGGATAGCCTCTTAAACCGGGTTCACCACCCGCAAAGAAATTGAAAAACGAATCCAGATCGGGTTTGGAAATCCAACCCAGCCGCCATCTCAGATTACCGGTTAGCTTCTTAAAAATCGGGTATTTGTGATACCAATTGCCCTCGTGTTCCAGCTTCCAGTAGTAATTATTGCGGAAATCGACCTGCAGGGTGCTGTAACTGTTATTGACTTCGAAACCCTCAATAAATTTGTCATAATTGCGCGAAATGTAAGTGTTCAGCACAAAGCCATTGTCGGGATTTGTATCTTCGTTGACGACCGGCAGAATCATGCGCAGTTGCCAGTGCAGTTGAAAATTGACGCCGCGGTAATAGTCGTAAGAAAAACCATTCTGGTAAATTTCGGCGGCCTTGATCGTCTCATCGCTACTGGTGCGGTAGCGCGACCATTTCAGATCGAAGCGCAAATTGTTGAAACCATCCAGCGGATGGGAAACGCCGCCATAAGCCTCGGTCAGATAAAAGGTATAGTCAGCTTCGACCGGCCAGCCTTTGTAGATTGATTTCTCGTTAAAGATATTGCGGCTGATGTTGTAAAATTCCAGGAAAAAGGTCGGTTTCCACTGATGATACTCTAAAATCAGAAAAAGGTCGCGGTCTTTGATGCTGTTAATGGAGGCGCCACCGAAGATATTGAAGCGGTTGATGATTTCGGTAGAGAAAAAATAGAAACCCGGCTTGACCGTCCCGTAGTCGATCAGGAGGCGCGGTAAGATAAACATCTTGGCGAACTGATCATGGTATTTCTTAGGTTCCGGAATGGACAGCGGCTGAACTTCCGACACGGGCAGAATATTAATTTGGTAGTCTCCATAGACGGCTAACTGCGGATCGATCGGCTCCGGATTTTCAATCAGGGCAATTTTGAAGCCGCGGTCTTGCAGGAGCGCATAGATCAATTCGCCATTCTGATTGACCGCCGGCATGAAGGCGCCGCCCGTGACGTTGGTCATTAATTGCCGTTCACCGCTGGTCAGCGATTGCCGGTAAATGTTATAAATCCCGGTTTCATCCGAGGCATAATATAACCATTGTCCGTCCGGGCTGAAATAGGGATTGCGCGTATCATAAGCCGCCTCGTTGAAAATCCGCTTCGCATCATCGGCGAGATCGATCAGGGCAATATCGCGCCCGTGACCCGTCATATAATCGAAGGCGATCGTACTGCCATCCGGCGACCATTGCAGTGTAAAAACCTCGACGCCGTCGGTGAAGTCGGTAACCTGGCGGATCTCTTTGGTATCCAGGTTCATCAGCGCCACGTTGCCGGTGCCGTCCCGTCCGGTGACAAAAGCCATCTGTTTGCCATCCGGTGCGAGCGTCGGATTGTAAGCCCGGGCATTTTTGGTCAGCGGCTTTTCTTTGCGTTTTTTCACATCATAGCGATAGATATTATAAAATACCGACCCATGCCGGTTTGGCTTGCTGGCGCGCGAATAGTAAATGGTCTTCCCGTCGGGAGCAACCGCTACCCGCGAATTCAGACGGGGAATCAGCTTTCGGCTTTTTTGCCGGCGAACATCGTAAGCGTACAATCCGGTTTGCGAATAATAATCGCGCCCTTTGTTGGACAAATAATATAGTAATGTGTCGCCACTCCATTCCGGTCCTAATTGCATCGTACCTTCTGCCAGAATAATTTCTCCGGTTTTGGCGTTGGCGCGGATTATTTCAGTTTGTTCGAAATATTTCTTTTCCAGCTCAGTCTGCCACTGGCGGTGAATTTCATTCGCCGGGATGCCCGTGACCTTCGTCAGGGCGGTTTCGCCCGACATCCGTAACGGTTTGGAAAGTTCTTCAGCCAGGCGCGGAATGGTTTCTGAGCCGAATCTCTCCGCCAGATAAAGCGTAAAGGCGTAACCATGATTATAAACTGATTCGTTGCCGGTGCCGCGCTTGCCGAACGAGCCCATTTCCGTCAGCGACAATAATGATTTATTTAGCACGCGATCCCGCAAAAGCATATCGCGGTGCGTATCCCAGGAATCATTAGTATTGCCGGGAAACATCGATTGCGCCATGCCCTCTGCCAACCACATCGGGATCACCATTCCGGGAATCGGATAAGAGGCGATCACCCGCGGATAACCGTAAACCACATCTTCGCGCTTCTCCGGCTCATTATCGAGCACCTGAATATAAAAAGCCGGAACAGAGCGCCCGAATTTCATAGCCTTTTGTAAAGAAACAATATGAGTAAACTCATGGGTGATAACATCGCGAAGCCAGTCGTGATTGCCGCGAAAGGGAAAATCGAGGGGCGTCGCCCAGATTTCGATTTTATTATCGTAATAATAAGCCGCGCCATTCGATATGTCATCGGTGTCTCGGATAATCAGGGCGGTTTTTTCGCTAGGTTCAAATTGATAAAATTCGGTCACCGGTCCGTATATGGTCTCGGCAATTTCAGCCGCGCGCCGCATTGTCCACTCGGCGCCTTCATGATAATGAATTTTAAAATGGGCGGTTTCGAAGCTCAGCCATTTCAGCTCGGCATGGTTAAAAGCGCCAAACTGGGCATCGGCTTGGTCAAAAAAAAAGAGCAAAAATAGGGAAAAGACCAGCAAGAACCGGTATTTAAGACGACCGATCGTCATTTCACCACCAGAATTTTGACGATTTTGGTATCGGTGCGCGAGCCGGATTTTGCCTGGACTACCGCAAAATAGACGCCGCTTTGCATGTTGCCGGTGTTCCATTCCTTTTCATTCGGCTCACCGACCACGGGCGCAGAATCTTTGAAACTAGTTATCAGATCGCCAGCCAGATCGTAAATATTTATATTGACGTTACAGACTTGATTGGGATAGTATCGAATGAACGTCTGATTGTTTTTGACCGGATTGGGCCAATTAAATGTTTTAGCATGATCGAGCAGTGATTTGGCCGGAATCGGACTGCTTTGCGATTTCAGCGGACAATAAAATTGGCGAGAGGCATTGCCACCATAGCAAATCCAATCGTCAACCGCATGCGAATCTGACGAAAGACGCACTGCCGTTAGACGATCATGCGATGAGATTGAAAGGTCAGATTGGGTCAACGCCAGATAGGCCACGCCGGGCTGGGTATTTAACAGAACACCGGACTTCCGGCTCTGGTGATAGGCGACTTTAGGGAAACCATTTAATAAATCACCCTTATAATTGAATGCCAGCAGAGCCGAGGAGGTATTGACAATAATGTCCTTTTTCCCATCACCATCCAGATCAGTAGTCAACAATTCTGATTTGAAATGGTCGCCGCTCAGGATAAACGGCACACCGATGGGAAAGTTATTTTCAAGGGTCAAGGTCTCGTTAAACGCAAATATCTGGCTGACACTGGCAGTAATGATTTCGACTTTTCCGTCGCCATCTATGTCGGCTAAGGCTATATTGCCATTAAATTCCTGCTCTCGCGTTAAAGTAGCCTCCGCAGAGGCGCCGATGTCCAGAATAAGAGTCAGCAATGAATCGCTACAGTGAACCAGATCCGCAACATCATTCGAATTGATAAAGGCTACCACTGACGTTCCGACCATGGCATCCGGCAAATCAGCCACTACATTTGCCGAAAGCGGGCTCAATTGAATTCGCACAACCCGCCCGTCGTTTGTTAATCCCAAAATGTCGTCGCCGCCGCCAATCAGTTTCTTTATCTTAAAGTTTAACGCACAAGATTCAATATCGCGGGAGTCGAGCTGATATAGATTGAGATAATTTTGATCTGAAAGATTTTGGTTTGCGAATAGCATTCCTCCATCGACCGCTAAGAGCGGACTGACGGCAGGGTGCATTACAGTAGTGAGTGAATCTGCGATGGCAATTTGACCATCGGGCTCTATTTTCCAGATAAATAACCGCGCAGGATCGCCGGCGGCTTTCTCGACTAAACCATAAATGATTAAACTGTCTTTATCAATGGCATTGAATGAATGGTTTTGAAGCGTGGATATTTGTTCGCCTTTGGAATTAAAAATTCTTAAGCTATCGGCAACCACCAGGAATTCTTCCACTCCGTCATTTTTATTCAGGTCGATAGGCAGTATTTCGGTAATGTTGGTTGACAAAACCAGCGGGAATTTTTCCAGCGCATCACCCAGTCGGATGCGAAAAGTCATCACCTCGCCGGCCGGACCGATACTGTCGATGCTGATTCCGGTATATCCATAGCCGTTGCTGTGGGTTGCCGGATTGGTGTAGGGTGTAAAACCGATTCTCTGCTCGGCATCTAATTCATAATCCGGATTGAGGTCAATGAATCCGTCGTTGCCGGCGAACCAGGGATCGAAAAACCAGCCGTCTTCTACCTCCATAGCCAGAATATCGGCGTCATAGCCAAGGTCCTGGGCGCCGTCACCTTCCTCCAGATCGACTCCGCGGTGATCGCGGTCGATATTGACGCGGTTGGTTGACAGATTGGCATTAATGACCGCTTCGTCGATATGCCAGATCAAGAGACCGGAACCTTCTAAACCGTAATCGTAATGAGGAGAAGATAACAGCACCCCGGTTTCAGCCGAAAATTCGGCTTTCAGCGTATCACGGATCAGCGGAAAACTTGAAGGCCAGATCTCTTCGCCGTTTTCGACATATATCCGATATAGAATACTGTCGAGGCTGACTCCCGGACGGAAATGGGCATTTCGATTTTCAATTAAAAAATATTCCTGCGCGTTGATTGGAATCTTCCAGACGGTGGTGTCGGAACCGGAGCCAATTTTCTTTAAACTGACATCCTCAAATTTCCCAGCTACGACAGGTGTTTCCCAGCCCAGGAAAACCCGTTCCCAGGCGCACGGTACGGCTGGAATCAGACCATTCAGATTGGCCGAGCCCTGATCCATCAGACCAAATTTGCCGATCCCGGTATAGCCGGTTTCGGTATTATATAAACTCGGCAGTCCGAGATAAAAACCAAACATGAACGCCAGGGTGCCATTCAGACCAAACTGATAAAGACAGGGATTGTCACTGCCACCGAAGACCTCTTCCCAATTGTCATAGAGCAAATGATTCTGGCTTTCCGGCAGAATCAGACCGCAATCGACAAAGGTCATTCCATTGGCGACGGCAATACCTTTAAAATTTGGATCATCCGGTGCCAGAAATTTTTTCAGATCATCCTTATTCATAAAAGCTGAGGGAATATCGTATGGCGTTGGATCGAGCGTAATGGCAAAATCCTGGCCGACGCCGGCGTGAAAAATTATCACCACATCAAATTGGGTAAAATCCACATCCGGATCGGCATCCGCCTTCTGAACCGCTTCAACCAATAATTCTGACAAACGCAAATCGATTGAATCCTCTTCCAGAAAAGGATTATAATAAGCCATCGGATGCGCAACCTGATAACTGCTCGTATCCAATAGCGGAAAGACTACTGAATTGAGCGTATCAATCCTAACTTTACCGCCGGAAACATATCCGAAGTAATTCGCCAGTGAGCGGATATGATCACGGAAATAAGCCCGGTTGTGAGGCGCCGGATCCACTAAAAAATCATCGCAGGGAGTAGCGTCTGCATTCATCAGAAACTGACCGTCGCCGGTTGTGGCCTCATCGTCATCGACCGGGAAACTGACCCGCAAAGCGCAAATGCGAATTGGCGCATTGGCGGAGTTGACCGGAGAAGCGGTCGAAATTCGATATTGAGGATTATACATACCGAACGCCGGTCCACAGACCAACGTCATAAGTAAAATCCCGGTAATAAAAAATCTGTCTTTCTTCATCAAATCAGGTTTAAACAGGTATATTAACTATGATTAGAGTTGTTCGGATTCTCCGGGATTAGAATTTTATATTCATTGAGAAAAGCATTGTATTCTGGCGGGGATGTCCGGGATCGCCGGCGGTGTAGCCGAAGTCGAAACCCATTCCGGCCCAGCGCAAACCGGCGCCAAAAGTCGGAACCGGCCATTTACCCTTCATAGTGATGGCCCCCATTTTATCGTACATACAACCAGCCCGGATCGCAAACAGGTTTGAATACCAGTATTCAAGACCAAAGTTATAAGTCAGCTTTTTAAATTCAGTTGCGAGTGAGCCGTCATTGGTATTGCCGTCCTTATCGGCTTTTTGGCCCCATTTATTCAATCCACCACCGACATCTTCCCCGATACCGTCGACTTTTGAATCATAAACCAAAAGCCAGTCATCGATCCACGAGGTGAACATTCCCTTATACCATTCGTCGGTATAAGAGAATTCCTTTTGACCATCCTTATTATATTGACCACCGCTAATGGCATGACCGTTAACATCATAACCGCCGACTCTTTCATCGCCGTCAATATCGCGATCAGGATAGGCGGCAACTAGGACCTTGTTGATGTCCAAAGCAATTGAGAGTCGGTTGTATTCACCGCCAATTTTATACACCAGGCCAAACTTCAGGTTGGTCGGCATCGGATCAGCCTGAGCAACGTCGATAAAGGCGATTTTCGGACCGATATTGGCTAAGTTTAATCCCAGGGTTAAATTTTTGGTCAGGAACTGATGTTTCAGGTAACCAACATCAAAGCAAAAATTGGTTGAATAACCCTTTCCCATCTCTTTACCGGCTCCCTGATCGGTCAGGTGCTGATGTACCATCTTAATACTTACTCCGAGTGAGGACCGGCGCGTCAGAGCCGTACCATACGAACCGGTCACGGCCAGCATAAAAGAATTGAAATCACCCAGATAATTGCCGCGCTCATCCATCCTCTGTTGCTCGCCGAGATTCATCAGGATGATATTGCCGCCAATTGTGCCGACATCTTTGATGAACTGTCGATATCCTAAAAATTCATAGTAAATATCACTGACCAGGTTCGGGAGCCAGTTAACATGCGTCAAGGCCAATTCGCGACCGCGCAGGAATCCCAGACCAGCCGGATTCCAGTAACTGGCATACGCATCATCGGCGAGTCCGGCGCCCACCTCGCCCATGCCACAGAAGCGCGCCCCGGGATTGATTAACAACCAGATCGCCCCGGCTTCGCTCTGCGCCATTGCGCCACCGCTCATCAATAACACGACTCCGAGCATGGCTATTATTTTTTTCATCAAAACCTCCTGAGAACAAAAAACCGAATATCAATACTTTCGGTTTGGATAATATACACAAACGAGTAGTTTTTATGAAGACTATTTATCTATCGACTTCTTAATCGTGGATTAGCAATAAGGGCGCTAATTTACTCCTGTTTATTTAAAAACTTGTGGCTTCTTCGATCAGCATGATCGGTATATCGTCTTTTATAGCATACTTTAATCGACAGGCATGGCAAATCAACTGCTGATTCTGAGAATCGTATTCCAGCTCTCCTTTGCATTGCGGACAGACTAAAATTTCCAGTAGTTCCTTTGACAGCATCTTTCTCTCTATAAATTTATTACAAACAATCGTATCATACTCAATGAAGTCGTTAATTGTTCCTCATGTTAACTTTCAACAGGCTCCGCCCAACTTTTCGATATGGTCTTTAAATTCGTCCAGGTCTTTAAATTTTTTATAGACCGAGGCAAACCGAATGTAGGCTACTTCATCGAGTTCCTTGAGCTTTTTCATCACCAGTTCGCCAATCTGGCTACTGCGCACTTCACCGCCGGAGGCTTCTTCGATTTCTTTCTCGATATCGATTACCAGCATCTCCAGTTTTTCGGCTGAAACCGGTCGTTTATTACAGGCGATTTTGATACTGTTTGATAATTTACTGCGGTCGTATTCTTCGCGGCGCCCATCATTTTTAATGATTTGCAATGGATATTCCACGACATATTCGTAAGTCGTATAGCGATGACCACAGTCAATACACTCGCGGCGACGGCGAATAGCGTTGTTTTTCTGCGCCGTACGGGAGTCGATCACCTTACTTTCCTGCGAATTGCAAAAAGGACACCGCATAGGTCACCTATAAGTTAATGTTTTGATAAAGTGGATATTGTTGACATAGTTCACTGACAGCCGCGCGGACTTTTTCCCGAACCTGAACAGAATCCGGATCGGCTAATACCCGATCGATAAGACCTGCTATGGTGCGCATTTCCGTTTCCCGCATACCGCGGGTTGTCAGGGCCGCCGTACCAATCCGGATACCGCTCGTAATGAACGGACTTTTTTGGTCGAACGGCACCATATTTTTATTAGTAGTAATGCCGGATTCTTCCAGAATATTTTCGGCTTGTTTACCAGTGATATTTTTATTGCAAAGGTCAATTAACAGCAAATGATTATCGGTTCCGCCGGAGATCAGATTATAATCGCGGCTGAGGAGTTCTTCCGCCAGCACTTTTGCATTGGCGATAATTTGCCGGGTATAATCTTTGAATTCGGGCTGTAAGGCTTCCCCGAAAGCCACCGCTTTGGCGGCGATAATGTGCATCAACGGCCCGCCCTGAATGCCGGGCATCACGTTGGAGTCGATAATTTCGGACATCATTTTCAGGCGACCACTTTTTGGAGCCGTCAGACCGAAAGGATTTTCCCAGTCTTTACCCATCAAGATCAGGCCGCCGCGTGGTCCGCGTAAGGTTTTATGAGTCGTCGAAGTAACGATATGGCAATGGGGCATCGGGTCGGGATGTAATCCGGTCGCGATCAAGCCGGCCGGGTGAGCGATATCGGCAACCAGAAAGGCTCCGACATTGTCGGCAATTTCCCTAAATTTGCCGAAATCCAAAAAGCGCGGATAAGCACTGCCTCCCGCGATAATCATCTTTGGTCGGTGCTCGCCGGCCAGTTGCGCCATGCGATCGAAGTCGATGCGCCCGGTTTCCCGCTTTACTCCGTACGGAATAATTTTAAAAAGCTTCCCGGAAAAATTGACCGGACTGCCGTGTGTCAGGTGACCGCCATGCGCCAGGTCCATACCCAGCACCGTGTCTCCAGTCTTTAGTAATGAAAAATAGACCGCCATGTTGGCCTGTGAACCGGAATGCGGCTGGACGTTGGCATATTCCGCTCCGAAAAGTTTCTTCACGCGATCGCGGGCTAAATTCTCAGCCTGATCGACCGCCTCGCAACCGCCGTAGTAACGTTTTCCGGGATAACCTTCGGCATATTTATTGGTCATGACCGTGCCGGCGGCTTCCAGGACGGCCTGGCTGACGAAGTTTTCCGAGGCGATCATTTCGAGTGTCTGGCGTTCGCGCTCCAGCTCCGCTCTGATAGTCACCAGGACGGCTGGATCCTGTTTGGTGAGGGCGGTCAGTTGCATTTACTTATTGCTCCAATTTCATTATCTTATCGACTCGTTTGATGTGGCGGTTCTCTCCGGAAAAGGGCGTATCCAGCCAGGTTTTTAAAATTCCCCGGGCTGATTCGATATTAGAGAAATCGGCGCCAAAACAAAGTACATTGGCATTATTATGCAAACGGCTTAAGCGGGCTACTTCATTATGATAACCGATAGCCGCCCGGATGCCGGGTATTTTATTAGCCGCCATGCACATCCCGATTCCGGTGCGGCAGATTAGAACCCCAACATCCGCTTTCCCGGAGACAATTAATTCACCAACTGCTCTGGCGTAATCCGGGTAATCAACACTTTCATTGCGGTTAACGCCGCAATCGAGCGCCGCATGACCTATAGAGCGCACGAATTCGATCAAGGCGTTTTTCAGTTCAAAACCACCGTGATCGGCTCCAAAAGCTATTCTCACTATCAATTCCTCTCTGGTTCAGCTGTAATCCACTTATATTCCGGATTAAGTGGTCGGTAACTTGAACGGGCTGTTCCGGAGGCGTCGTAACGATTAAAAAACCACTCTTCCCGGGTGGGAATCAGGTATTCTTTCAGATGATCGACTCTGGATTTGACGCTGGCGTCGCCCAGTTCGATCACTTTCAGGTAATCATCATAAGCCAATTTATAAACGAGTTTATCTTCAAAATTCATCTGGCGTGTGGTGCTGAAGTGATCCGCGGCGGCAAAATACAGATCGGCTCTGATCTTAAAAGCCAGGGGTGATGTGGGCGCGATTGCAAGCGCTTTCTCGGCGTAGGTCAGAGCGGTCGGAAAGTCGTTGAGTATTTGACAACATCTGGCGGCCTGCTGAAGAACAATTAAATCCTTCTGTGAAATATTTTTCAGGATATGTTCATAGGCTTTCAAGGCTTCGGCATAGTTATTTTTTTGGTTGAAATAAATATCGGCAATATTATTCCAGGCCTCCAGATTTTTAGCATCCAGCTGAGACACTTTTTGAAATACATCCAGAGCCTTATCAAAGTCCCGCTGTTGCTTCAGCGCGGCCGCATACTCCAGACCGTAACGTACATTGGTCGGATTCTTTTCCCATTGTTCTTTCTGAATGGTGATGATGTCCTTGCCCATCTTCTGGTAAGCCAGAATGCGGTCGTTGAGAGCCTGTTCTTCATTTGGAAAAATCTTCAGGATTTCATTAGTCGCATCGACGACGTCATCCCATCGCTGAGCCCCGATGTATAACTTAACGAGGGTTTGATAGAGCTCGAGATCCTCCGGCGCTATTTCGACCATTTTCTCATATTCACGAATTTCAAGATCGGTTTTTCCCTGCATATGATAGATATAGGCGATATTCTTCTTAATAAAGATATCATTCGGCAAATATTTTTCACCGGTCATATAGACAAATAAAGCACTATCAAGATAAACAGGGTTTTCACTGGCTAATTGCTGATAGGCGCGCCCCCAGTATGAGAAGACATCCTGCGCATATTCCTCATCGCATCCGTAACTGCTCATTTTTTTGTAATTGTCAATCGCGCTTTTCCAGTTTTGATTTTGATAATAACTGTAAGCAAAACTTAGATATAGATCGCACTTATCTCTGTCGATCATCGGCTTCTCCGCGACTGGCTCTGACGCCGGTTCGCCGGAATCAAGTGCGGGCGGAACGCAGTTTACCAATCCAAGAACAAGACTGGCGATCATCAATACTCCTATAAAAATAGCTCGCCGTTTCATTCGTTTACCTCATTTACTATTAACGTTTTTTATACCTTCTGAACCAGGGTTCACCGGTCGTGATACCCAGGTGGATACTGAAGATTTCTTCGTTTCCAATTTCGTTTGATAAAAAGCCTTTTTTAAGGCCGTAAGTTAATGCGAAATCTATCCGATTCAAATTATTAAAATATGGAAGGCTGAATCCGGCGGTCACACCATACTCGCGCAGTCCGGAATTCAGATAGACCGGTTCGGTCTGATAATAGGCGCCACATCGGTAATATAATTTTTGAAAAAAAGAATTTTTCAAGGCCTGGCGCGGCGCTTTTTCCAAACCGATCCCGACTGCAATCGAATTACGGCTGTCACTACTGAATTGCCTGAATACATAGAAATTCTGAAAAACATCTTGATTATAAATTCCATATCGCAAATCGCCGCTGAAGGCCAGATATTTAGCAATCGGCAGGCGGGCGCCAATCGTGATAAATGTTGGGTATTCGATCGTACCGGTTTGGAAAGTTGAGTCGGAACCATAATAATTTTCGGTAGTAACCCGTCCTTTTAACCGACTGCCTTTTTCGACGGTGGCAGACAGGTTATAGCGTTGATCGCGATCATTGAGCAGAATCCCGAAACTGACACAATTGCCGCTTACGGCTGTAGTTCGTTTGTAAAAACTTTCCGTATTTTTACCATCCGGAGAAAGCTCGGTTGACAGTTCGGTATGATTACGCACCACATAATTCCCGAATATGACATTGGCTTTCAAACCAATCGCCAAATATTTTGAAATCCGATAGCCACTTCCCAGATAGAGTTCTGAAATTCCGCCGACCAATTCGACTTCAGAAGAATAGTCAATTTGTTCTCCCTGAAATACCAGAGAATCGCTGAAGCTGACCGAAGATTTCATTCTGGTCAGAGGCGCCAGGCCAATCGCAAAACCGGAGCGCTTGCCTACCGGCATTTTGAAAGAAAAGCCCGAGAAATTGGCCATTCCACCTTTAAAATCCAGCGTGGGAATAGTGAGAGTCGAACTATACAATTGACCCTGCAAGGAAGTACTGCCGAATCCCTCCCAGAGCGCCGGATTGGATTGATTAAGGCTCATTGAATCCCGGACGGCCGTACCGGCGTTGCCCATTCCGAGCAACCGCACCGAATTGGACGGTGATTGAACCCCAAAACCATAGCTGGCATAATAGGAGGTTTGCGCGCGGGCGCTTATCACCAAAGCTGTAATGACAACTATTGTGCGCAGTGATTTCATTCTTCCAGCATGGTTAGAATTTTCATAGACGGGCGTAAGGTCGGGTCGGGAGCTTCGGTTGGGTAAAATGCAAGCAATCCGGGATAAACAGCACTGGGTGAAATCCACAGGGCTACTCCGAAATTGCCATTATATCCGCTGGTGAACAATTGGACGGTATTGGGAATTTTCAGAGCCAATAAGCTGTCTGCCGATGTAAAAGTACGTGAAGCTACATAGGATGCGCTCGCAGGCGTAAAAGTCAGATCCTCCCATCTCGTCGAATCCAGCAAAGAAACATAAATCGTGTAAGAGTTTCCGTAGCCTTCGGTCAAATCAGGATCGATGTGTAAGTAAAGATTCGCACCGGCGATAAATAGATTTTCATCCGTTATGACTTCGTCGACCCGGAATTTAATGAAGGTATAGGCGGCCTTCCCGGAGCTGATCAGCAGGGGTTGCGGCGTCGCCATCAAACTCCTTTTAAATTCGGTAATCGTCAGATCCTCAATGCAGGTTAAAGTTGTCCGGGATGTATCGCCATCACCATCGATATAAGAAATCGCAATGTACGGATAATAATTAGTTTCGCCGGAAAAGATCACTCCCAGTCCGGCGTCCGAACCAGGCGCAGTATTGATGGCAAATCCATAACGGTTGATTGAGGTATCCCGCCATTTAGTTTTAAAATAATCCAGCAAATCGATGAAAAAAGTGTCGGCTGAGGCATAATTAAAAGTACCGCATTCGGTCAGGGTGTAATTACTCAGGTCGAAATTGATGCTGTTAGCGCTGTCTTCGCTCCAGCCCTCCAATCCATCGCCTTCCAAAGATACGACCGCCATTGTCAGGTTCGGCGTTGTGGTATCTGTCTTCAGGTAGCTTCCTGTTCGCAGGACTAATTCACAGCTCAGCACCTGATCCTCAGGAAGGGTATCAAGCGGCGAACCCAGATTATTAAAAAGCAAGAGTGAGTAGGCTTTCAGATTGTCATCCTCGCCGACAAACAGGTAGGAATTCGCACCGACAGCGGGCTCGGCGAAAATGGTCGTATCGGACATTAAATCAGCCGCTACGGCAACCGAATCAAAACTGATCTGACTGTTACTTAGAGGTAAGATGGGGGTCTTTTCAGAGCAACCGAGCAGAAAAAGAAATGATACCGGAATCGCGATTTTGCGGAAATAAAATTTTAGATACCTAAACAGTGACCAAACATGGCCCGTATATGGTTTAAAGGCGTTCCATAATATTGATGATTTCATTTGCTAAATTTTGCCAATCTTCAGAGGATTCACCTTTTAAATCGTAGGAAGAGAACCTCTTCCTATCATGCTTAATGATTTCACCGAACAGAGGATCTTTCTGATATTTCTCGAACAGATTTACACCTTTATTGATGACCAAAACATGATCGCAAATCGGAATCGCGGCGGTCAGGACATCAAGACGACCGTCGGTGCTATTGTGTAATTCAGCGCCATCCAATCCGATTTTCTGATATTCCGACAATTGAAAATTTGAACAGTCACTTTTGGAATGGATGATTTGCAGAATTTTTACGCCTTCGAAATATTCTTTGTTCAGTAAGTTCGATTTGATTAATAATGGAATCAGGCTCATTTGCCAATCGTTGCAAATGATGACTTCCGGCTTCCAGCGCAGATAATTCAACGTGATCAGGGCGGCTGAAGCGAAGTATCCGAAGCGGACCGAGTTGAGACATTCGTCCGAATCGCAATTGATTGGGTAGAGGTCCATATCGGAGTTGTCATAAAAATAAGGGTGTTCCAGAAAATAAACCTGTACCTTTGTATTCGGGATAAAAGCCGATTTGACGGAGGCTTTGATCATTTCACCGCGGTATTGCAGATCCATTTCCCGCAGACGAATCACTTCCCGCAAGATATAACGCCTTTCACTAATGAAACTGTACTTAGGCATCATCAGCCGGAAGTCGTATTTCCGTTCGTTAAATATTACCGGAATTTCCTTGGAAAAGCTAGCCAGATTATAGGTTTCGGCAAAAGGAATAATCTCGGCTGTTAAAAAATATATTCTTTTAATCATAGTTAATTTTATTTAATTAATTGTTTGGCGTTTTCAGTGAATTCGCTCCGGGGATACAAATCAATCAATTTTTGAAATGCCGCCTGAGCTTTTTCACGATCGCCCGTCGATTTATAGCATAATCCGATTTTGTATTGAGCATCGTCATTCTTATCTGTATTTGAAAATGCGCTGACTTTCTCAAATTCAATGACAGCCCGCTGATATTGTTTCATTGAATAATAGCTTTCTCCGATCCAGTACTGGGCATTGTCAGCCAGATCATTATTGCGATCTTCGGCAATCAGTTTGCGAAATAATTCAATGGACTCTTCGTATTTTCCGTTCTGATGCAGACTCAGGGCGTTCAGATAACGATCCTTATAGGATATTGCCGGCGTAGCAATCGTCCGACTGCCAGTTTGACTGGCCAGGTTGTAATCGCTGATGCTGTTACTGAGTGATACCAGTCGATTTTCCAGAATTACCAACTGCGTCAGGATTTCGTAATTGATACTGTCGGCATAATAGGTTCTCTGCTCAGCCGCCGCCAGGCGTTTCTGCAATTGAGCCTGTTCGCCCGTCAAACCATTCAGTCTGTTCTCAAGATTCACGATTGACTGATGTAATGATTGAATCGCCTGCTTAATTTCGACAATACTCTCATCTGGAACTGCGGCCGGTGCCGGGATCGTTGCTTTCTGATCATTGATGATGTTGGTCAGACTGTACACCTGGGTTTTCAGGTCGGCAATATCGGTAGCTAACTTGTCAAGGCTACTGGCAATTTCGGCATTGCTTAATTTTTTCTCAGCCGGGTGGGCATTACCGCAGAAAACAGTCATTATGAGTAGCATCAATACTAAAATGCTCTCGGACAGTGACCTCAAACTCAAATTATACTTTTCTATATTTTTCATATTTTCAAGAGCAAAACTTGCGTCTAAAGCTACGAATTCTAACGGGAAAAAAGAAATCTTATTTTCAAGCCTGGCTCTTAAAAAAAATAATATTGTTTATCAGCCCCTATATTGAGAACCAAGCCTAACAGTATAAAACAGGTTAGCATAAACGAGCCTCCATAACTGATGAAGGGTAACGGCAGACCGGTGACCGGCATCAATCCGACAGTCATCGCCACATTAATCATAACGTGGATCCCGATAATACTGGCAACTCCAACCACACACAGTGAACAGAATCGATCTTTCTGGCGATAGGCAATATAAAAACACAGCAAAAGAAGCGAAAAAAACAGTATCAGTACCAGTACCGATCCGACAAAACCGTACTCTTCTCCAATTACCGAGAATATGAAGTCGGTATGCTGTTCCGGTAAAAATTTCAGGTGAGTCTGGGTTCCGTGTGCGATGCCCTTGCCAAACAATCCACCCGAACCGATGGCGATTTTCGACTGAATTACCTGATAGCCGGCGCCCTGCGGGTCAGCCTCGATATTGAAAAGCGTCAAGAGCCTTTGCTGTTGATAAGGTTTGAGACCATTCCATAAAAACGGCGTCGTGAAGCCAAGCGCCAGATTAGACAATATGACCGTCAGCGAAATCCAGAGTTTTTCTTTCGTTAAATACAATATCAACAGCATCAGGATAACCCAGATGAAAAACGAATAAAAATTAAAAGCGGTAATAATACTAAGGAGCGGAGCAATAATGATGAACAGGTGAAACAGGCGCGCCCCGGCCCAATACAGCATTGGAAATAATAATCCGAAATAGACAATCGAAGTCCCCAGATCCGGCTGTTTCAGTACAACTGCCATTGGAATGACTGAAAATAAGGCCGGAATCAGGACGAATTTGAAGTCCAGATTAGAATACGAAGTAGTCGCTAAAAAACGAGCAATCGCCAGCATTACCATGATCTTCATAAACTCGGAAGGCTGGAGTCCCATAGTACCGATATGAATCCAGCGCGCCGTCCCGGACACCGAGGTTTTGAGAAAATATGGTATTAAAAGTATAACGAATCCCAGGCTGTACAAAATATAAGCCGAATCGTAAATCAACTTTTTCTGGATAAAAAAGATCGCCGCTGTCAGCAGACCGCCCATTAACAACCAGATCATTTGCCGGCCGAAAGCTTTTTGAAAAAAAGAACCCTCCATGTTAAGCGAGGCGCTGTAAATCGCCAGCATGCCGATCAAACACAGCACAATAACGATTACCAGAACCAAACGATTCAGGTTAGAAAAAGAACTGATAAAATTACTGATCCGTTTAGTTACCGGCTGGCGCATTGCTGGCTATCATCTGGTTTAGGGTTTGCTGGTGAATAAAATTAAAAATCTTCCCGGCGATCCGGGCCGCGATTCCGCCACCGGATTTGCCATGTTCAACTAAGACCGCAATGGCGATGGTTTGATGCGGCTCTTTCAGGTGTCCAATGAACCAGGCGTGGGCTTCACCATGCGGATTCTGGGATGTGCCGGTTTTACCGTAAACCGAGGCTTTTCTGACCCGCGCCGCGCGGCCGGTGCCTTTATCAACGACTTCGTTCATAGCTTCTTCAATAAATTCCCAGGTTTCTAAAGAAATACTCTGGATCGAATCCGTGGCGGCCGCAAAAGAAAAGGTGCGATTGGTTTTCCGTTCAATGTATTTGAATCCGATATGGGGCTGGACTAACTTGCCGCGCGTGGCCAGAGCGGCGCTAAAACGAGCCATCTGGAGCGGCGTGACCAGAATATCACCCTGACCAATCACCAGATTCAGTTTATTGCCGTCTGTCCAGCCATGTTCACCATATTTTCGATTTAAAAAATCAACGTCCGGCATCACTCCCGCCGATTCGCCAAAAATATCGACTCCGGTCTCGACCCCAAATTTAAAAATCTTACCCATGTTAGCCCATTCGTTCAGATCGAGACGCCGGATCAGATTGTAAAAATAGACATTGCAGGAGTTCACTATGGCATCATGCATTGCCATCTTTCCGTGTCCGCGGGGTTCCCAGCATTTAAAAACCCGGCGACCAAGACGATACTGACCATAGCATCTGACCGACCATTCGGGGTCGACCGCCTTGGTTTCCAGGGCGGTCAAAACCGCGATCATTTTAAAGGTTGAGCCCGGTGGATAGGTCCCTTGAGTAGCGCGATTGAACATTGGCAGACTGGTATCGGCGAGTAATTCGCTCCAGACATTATTTGGTACTACTCCGGCGAAAAGTTCCGGCGGATAGTCCGGTTTACTTACTATACTAAGAATCTCACCGTTATTGGCATCCAGCACCACAATACCGGCTTTATGACCTTCGACCAGCGACTCCGCAAAGATTTGCAAATCGAGATCAATAGTTAAAAACAGGTCATTTCCCGGAATTGGCGGAATATTATCGCGGCCTTCCAGCCGACCGATTTCGCGGCCAAATGCATCCACCTGAACGAAATTATACCCGCGACCGCCTCTTAAAACAGTCTCGTACTGGCGTTCAACACCCTTCCAGCCAACGAAGTCGCCCTGTTTATATTCCTTAAATTCGGGACGTGTCAGGTCGGTGGGCGCCACTTCACGGACATATCCCAGCGACTGCGACAGGCGCGCCCGGGTAGGAAAAGATCGAACCGGTTCCAGTGAGTAAATCACGCCCGGCAGATCGAGACGATGTTCTTCGATACTCG
>JALOAB010000199.1 GCA_023229045.1 Fidelibacterota bacterium | reverse complement strand
CCGGTTGGTTCGATCCACTGCGCCAGCGCCACTTACCCGGCATAGTTGCGACAAAGCGCACTTTATAAATGTTATCTCCATCCCAGAAACCATAAATCCGCTTCGAAAAATCCGGACCGTTCAACTCAAGCCAGCAGGTCACATCCGTATAGAAATTAGCGTAATTCTTTTCGGCTTTCAGCGCTACTTCCTGCATTTCCCACACGTGGATTTTGCCGGGAACGTCGGCGTTCAGCCCAACGCCATTAATATCACTTAACAGCAATCCAAGGACACTTAAAGTAATCAGGTTTTTTAACTTCATAGGTTTTAAAAGTTTGTGGTTAGAGGTAAGTTTTTAGCGAATGAGAGGAAAGTCATATTTTTCACCCTGAGCGCTATCTTAACCAATCGTTCGGCAGAAGTCAAGTTTTTTGAGAATTGCACCCTACGTACCGAATAATTAATCGCTATTACCGAAAATCACACCGAAACATTCAACTTTTTTCCGATGCAGAATCCGATTTATTTTTCTTCATGCGGATCGTTTCGTTCAGTATAAGAGGCTTAGCCCATATTCCAATACTTAAAATATATCCGATTGTGATGTAGATGAACAGCATTCCGATTCGCAAGCCGCAAAAATCTCCGAGCCAACCAATAATTACCGGAACAATCGCTCCGCCGATCACTCCGGTGCATAAAATACCTGAAAAAGAACCATGATGTTTATCCAGTGAATTCAGAGCCAGCGAAAATATTATCGACCACATGACCGAAGCGAAAAAGCCCATCAAAGGAAATGCGATCAGCGCGACCGACTGCGAACCAAAAAGCGCCGCAGTATAACATATAATCGCCAGCGCGGAGAAGCCGATCAGCACTTTGCGGCTGTCGAAAATCTTTAACAAAATCAAGCCCAGAAGGCATCCGGCGGTTATCATTCCCCAAAACCATGAAACCACATTGGCGCCGATTGTCTGGGGATCACATCTATGATAAATATACAGAAATTGGGATATCCAGTTGGCTACGCCCTGCTCAGTGCCGACATACATAAAAATTCCTATGAAGTACAGAATAACGATCTTTTTACTGAACAGGATTTTATGGGTTTCCCAGGAACCTGCGGTTTCGTCTTCCTTTCGCTCCACTTTGGGAAATTTGGTTACGAATATAAAAATTATCATAGCCACGATAACAACATCAAAAATGAAATATAAGGATACCCAGGGCAGGTCAGCCGGGACGATTTTCGACAGCGTGGAAATGATAAAACCGTTGGTAGCAACATCCGCTTTCAAATTCTTTACTAAATAACTGTAGATGTGTGGACTTAAAAATGACGCCGCGCCAAAAATCAACTGCGCCATAACCGAATTGAACGCGAAATATTCCTCGCCGCCCGCAACTCTCAGCAAGGGATTGATGGCAACCTGTAAAATCGCGATCCCGATTCCAATCATGAATAACGATAGAATTGCCACCGAATACGAGGGGAAGAATGAAAATAATAGCGAACCGCCCAACGATACGGCGAACGCCACGATCATGACCGGTTTTTCTTTGTACTTTTCAACCAACATCCCAGCCGGGATAGACATTACTCCATAAGCAATAAAAAATGAAAACGGCAACAGAGCCACCAGCGTCAGATTAAGACTGAAACTGGTGATGATGTCCGGAATGATCGGTCCCAGGATATTGGTTATCAGCGATATGACAAAAAAGGTGACAAAGATTAAACCGACAATGTAATAATTTCTTTTCATCCCGTTCTCCTCAGCATCTTAGGCGTCATCTGAATGATTATTAATACCAGATTTTAAGTGTCTTTAAGGCTTATCCATCTTGGTTATTTTATTTATCGATGCGGACAATAGCAAGCGTAAAATAATATATTAGATTCGGGTATCTAATCTGTAGTTCGCATGCTACGTATAAAGAGTTACCATTACCTGAAAGGTAAAAAATCTCTATCTTCTTAGAATTCCTTTTTTATATTGGAAAATACATTTTACGGGACTTCTGTCACTTCTTATACTAGTCCATAAAACTGCTCGCCATTCTTAAGCATTATTGCGGAAGCTACCTCTTCAGCGGTTGATTTAGAGAAAATTCCATCCTGGACTTTTTTCTGCATTACTCGTGCGATGCCGTGTCGGGCTTGGATGGCATAACCTACATCTAACCATGGCAAGCCAGTATCTGCACCGAAAGCGAAAATCTTATTGAACGGAACACCATCCAGCCATTCAGATAGCGTTCGTTCAGTCTCGGTCGGATTCATTGCCCACGCCCAACACAGGTCAGGGTACACATTCGGGTAATTCTTGGCTATGGCACCCAGTTCCGAGGTCCACGGCCAGGAACCGTGAAAGATATCAAATCTCACGCGCCGATATTTTTCAAAAAGTGGAATGAGAAACAAGGCTTTACTACCTGCAAGTGAACACCAGTTGCCTGCCAGGTATCCGGTGTGAACCTGAACCGGAATATTCTCATCATCGGCACGTTCCAATAGGCGGTGTAGCATATAGTCTGATAAAGCCCGTGCTTCGTGTTGGTTGACAGCGGCAGTATTTTGTTGACTACCATTATAGAATGCTTTCCTGTCACGGATTCGATTAAAAGCTTGTTCAGTCTCATTTCGGGTTGGATCAGACACAATTAGGTCGCGTTTATAGGCAATTCCGATCTTGAATGCGCCCATTCGTCCCGTATCTCTAAACATATTAATAGTTGTGTTCAGAGCAGTAATTAGTCTCTCGAGGCTTAGTATCGCGATATTGGTAAACCTCTCTAGTATTTCCAGTGGACCATTGTCTGCAATCGCAAACAGGTCATCCATGCGAACCGCAAATTTGTAGTAGTTTGGATACAGGTTTGTTTGAAGGGCTTCTTCATTCTCAGGGCGAAACAGACCATCCTGTACAACCCATCGAATATTAGCTTTTTCCTTGATGAAATAATCATACACTTCGGCTGCGGACTTATCGGCGATAGTTGCTTGCAATATTTCCGTGATCCGGGCGAAGTTCATAGGTGTATATTCAATTCCAAACAGCTCTTTACATCCTGACACTACCGCGCGACCGTAACCTGTGGTACGAATGCTTGGCCAGAGAGCTTCTAAGCGTGCGTCATCATTTATATATCCAGACGATCGTGGACCAGCCGCCGTTACCAGATCTGAACCAGCATAGCCGAGAAACGCTTTATGGCTATAGCTTGCCCGTTTCTTTTCGAATTCTGCAAAAGTAATGTGGTGATCATGGTAGGAAAAGAGTTCGTGCGTCATGATAAAGTCTTTAATTGTCGAGTCCATAATTAGTACTCCTTTCTATTCGTTTAGTATATTGAAGTGCAATCCTGATAATTCATTATTAATAACTCTCTATTTCTGATGATACGAATCGGTGCATTTTCACATTTCATGACAAAACAATATTATACATTTGATTTTTTTTAATCAAATGGAATCCTATTCGATTTGAATAACATTAAGAGGTCATTAAATGTTAGAACATCTTGCTACATAGAACCTGTTAAACAATATCAAATATCAATCAATCTTTTGTAATGGACTTCAATATATTTTCCGCAATTTCCACACTTACCCTTTCCTGGGCTTCCATAGTACTAGCTCCCAGATGCGGAGTGCAGGAGACGCGCGGATGTTTGAGCAATTCCAGGTTGGTCGGCGGTTCCTCGCTGTATACATCCAATCCGGCGCCGCCAACCTGACCGGAATTCAAGCCCTCCAACAGCGCTTTCTCATCGATGGCAGTCCCGCGGGCGCAATTTACGATATAAACGCCGCGCTTCAGCATCGCGATCTCCTTTTCGGTAATCAGCGGAGCGCTCGATTTAGGCGTATGCAGAGTAATAAAATCCGATTCGCGCAGTAAGTCCTCAAAACCGACTAACTTGACGGTCGGCTCGGTATTGACCGTCGCAGTATCATAGACGATAACGCGCATGCCCCAGGCCACTGCCAGACGGGAAACGATCTTGCCGATCCGCCCAAAGCCGATAATGCCAAGCGTCTTGCCAGCCAGTTCGATGCCTTTGCCATAAGTCTTCTTCTCCCAGCGCCCTTCACGTAAAGAAACCGTAGCGGCGGTAATTGAACGCGCCAGAGCCAATAGATGCGCGAATACCAGTTCCGCCACCGAATGCGAATTGGCGCCCGGCGCATTCAGCACCGCAATGCCTTTGGCGCGGGCATATTGATGGTCGATATTGTCGATGCCGGTGCCGGCGCGGGCGATCAGTCTCAGTTTTGTCCCGGCGTCGATCACAGCTTGCGGAACTTTAGTTGCCGAACGCACAATGATACCGTCATAATCTTTAATAGCAGTGACCAGTTCGTCCGGTTCGTAATGTTTGACAACCAGTTCAAGTCCGGCTTCCTTTAAAATATTCTGGCCGTTCTGGTCCAGACCATCGGCGATTAATATTTTCATAGATTGCCTTTCATATTAAATGATTTTACATTTTTGCGACGATCTCATCGATCAGATTCAACAAGGTCTTCAATTCCTCAACTGTGCGG
>JALOAB010000198.1 GCA_023229045.1 Fidelibacterota bacterium | reverse complement strand
CGGTAAAAAGTACCCACGATTGGTGATTTGACCTCGACTCCCTTATGATTGAATTCTTCGGTAACCGCAGGTTTGGATTCAAAAGTGACTGTTTCCGCCAGCTGTTGCTGAATTTTCTTGGCTTTATGAGGAGCCGGTGTAATTTCAACTTCAGCCGGTGCCTGAGCATTACTTTTCTTGGCAATCCGGATTCTTTGTCCCCAACGCGAAATCTCAATTTCGTCAATTTCGTGCGATTCGAGTATCTTCACCAATTCGAGTATTTTTTCTGGTCTCATTTACCCCTCCGGTTGATTAGTTGACCCGCTCGCAGTAATCTCCACTACGGGTATCGATCCGGATAACGTCTCCGGCATTGATAAATAATGGCACCTGAGCCGTGAAGCCCGTTTCAAGTACCGCCGGTTTGGTAGCGCCGGTGACTGTATCCCCCTTCATCCCCGGCTCGGTTTTCTTGACTTCCAGATTGATAAAAATTGGTATTTCCACATCGATCGGAGTTTCTTTCTGGAAAGTCACTTTAACGATCTCATTCTCCTTAATAAAACGGGCGGCATCTTTGAAAATATCGTCGGGCACCGTGATCTGTTCGAAAGACTCGGTGTTCATCAAAACGTAATTTTCGCCGTCGCGATACAAAAATTGCATTTCGATCACTTCGAGACGTACAATGTCAATCTTCTCGCCGGAACGAAAAGTATTTTCATTGACCTGCCCGGTGCGGATTTTTCTGAATTTAGTCCAGACCCGGGCTCCACCCCGCCCAAGTTTGATGTGTTGAAATTCGATGATCTTGACCAGATCGCCATTGAGATTTATTACCAATCCATTCTTGATATCTGCTGTAGTAGCCAAATACACTCCTTTTTAAGAAAAAGCCTAAAGCGACTGGGAATTTACAGGCGCGCCGGATTATTTTCAACGATTTTTCCCAATTACGATCAGACGCCACTTATATTAGCTTGGAAAATTCTTCCGTAAATGGCTAATAAATGATAGATTCAACCGCGATGTTCTTCAATTTCGTTTCGGCGCTTCCCACCTTGCAGTCACCGGTTATTTGGCTGTGGCTTAGTCCGATTTTACTTTACGCCGAAATGCATTACCGCCTGAAATTTCTGAAAGGGCGGCTTTATAAAAAACAACCCGAGATCGTCTTCGATGCGCCGCGACGGATTCAATCCACCGATCTGCCGATCGTCTTGCTGATCAAGGACGCCCACTGGTTCCCGGTTATCCTGAAAGAGGTGCGCCTTAAAATCACTTCGCCGTTTGACAATTCACTTTGCAAGGAACAGGTTTTTAAGGAGAATCTGGCGATCAATCGCCAATGGTTCACCCGCGAATATTTTCTCGACGTTAGCAAGGATCGCGACCACCTGTTGAATATCGACTGCCGGGCGTTCGTGGAATGCGGTGGACACACATTAATTATCCAAAACGACAATTATGCCGGTTTAAGTCAAGCCGCCCTGGAGGTCTTCGTCGATCCCGAAACCTTGCCGGCCGAATCCGGCTGGCTATGGGGCGATTTGCATTGTCATTCGGAGTGGACTACCGATCAGGTTGAATTCGGACTGCCGCTGGTTTCACTGCCGGTTCTGGCCGGTTCGATGGGATTATCCTATTGCGGATTGGTAGAGCATTCCTATGATTTGGACGATCAGCCGGATTCCTGGACGCAAAACGATGAAGAGGTTCGCAAATGGCGCCTGTTCCGGCAGGCTGTTCAGGCTATCAATGACAACTATCCTGATTTCTGCGTCATTCCCGGAGAAGAGGTTACGGTTGACAATGGTCTGGGACAGAATGTCCATTTGGCGGTGCTGGACAATCCGGAATTTTTTGCCGGCAGTGGCGACGGCTTAGAACATTCCGCCGGATTTGCTTCTGAATTGTCTTATCAACGGGTACTGGAGAAAGCCGACTCACAAGCTTTGATTTTCGCGGCTCATCCTTTTACTCAGCCGCCGCTTTCCCAGCGGCTCATTGCACGGCGCGGCACCTGGAATCCATATGACCATCTCAAGCGATTGGACGGCTGGCAGATTTTAAATGGTCAGACTGGACGGGAGTTCACCACCGGTCGTAATTTCTGGATCCGGAAATTACTGAGCGGTCAGCGCTCTTTTATATATGCCGGTAATGATGCTCACGGCAACTTCAATCGCTTCCGGCAGGTACAAATACCGCTCCTTAAAATGCACGAACATAACCATCAGGTATTTGGCGAATTCATGACCGGGGTTAAAGCCGATCTCAGAACTGGTCGCAATGTGCTAATTGCCAATCTGAAAAACGGTGCGGTGATTGTTTCGAATGGGCCATTCATCAACCTGACGGCAACCGATCCCCAACAGCGGCATTATGATATCGGTCAAACCCTGCCGAACGCACCTCGCAATTTGAAAATTTCAACTCAGTCTACCAATTACTACGGCGCAATTCGTTTAATAAGATTGTTTATTGGCAATATCGAGCGGCAGACTGAAGAAATCAAGACTTTCAAAATCAGCGCTGGGATTTATCGAAAAATGTTTAACTTCCCGCTGATTGACACGCCCTCCAGTGGCTATTTGCGGGCAGAAGTTGAAACTAAGAGTTCTAAATTGGCACTCACTAACCCGATCTGGTTCGGAAACGTGACCGATCCAGGTTTTAAGGAAAAAAATAATTCGTAAATCAGAACATATTGATGTTCTGTACGACACCCTGATTCGTGCCGCGCACGAGGTTTCTCGTAAAAAATATGGCGACCAGGAAGAAATTTTTCGCCTGACCAATACCTACGCCTTTCCGGAAAAAATCAGCGAGCTCGCCGAATCTTTCGGTATGATGATTATCAAGGTCGAGGCCCGCGAAATGCGCCTCGAGGACCTGATTGAAAAACTTAAGGCCAGCAACGAACTACTGCGGGAAGAGATCGAACTACGCAAACAGACCGAAACCGAACTGACCAACTACCGTGACCATTTAGAGGATCTGGTACGCGAACGTACTCAACAGCTACAAAAACTTAACGAGAAATTACAATCGGAAATAATTGAACACGAACGCGCCGAACGCGAAAAGGAAAAACTGATCGCCGAATTAACCGAAGCCCTGGCCAATATCAAGCAATTAAAAGGATTAATTCCAATCTGCGCCTCCTGCAAGAAAATCCGCGACGATGAGGGCTACTGGAATGAGGTCGAAGCCTATATCGGACAGCATTCCGAGGCTGAGTTCAGCCATGGCATTTGCCCGGACTGCGCCCAAAAGCTCTACCCCGAAATCTATGCGAATCTGGTCAAAAAAGGCAAAATCAAATCGCCTGACTCTAAGAGGAAATAATACAAAGGACCACTATGGATTTCACTTTTAGCATCTATTATACGCCCTTGATATTTGCGATGATTCTTTCGTCCGTGGTTATGGTTTACGCCTGGCGCTACCGGAATGAAAACCACGGTCGGGCATTTTTCTTCCTGGCGGCTGGAGGAGTCTGGTGGGCATTTTGCAACATTATGGAATACGGCTTTAATGACCTGGAGGCTAAACAGTTCTGGGTTGCGATCGAATACATTGGCATCGAAACCGTAATCGTAGCCTGGTTTTGCGTCGTTGCCAATTTTACCGGACAGACCAAATGGGTAACACGGCGCTCCTTGCGATTATTGTTCATAATACCCGTTATTACGGTTATTATGATCATGACCAATCGTTATCATGGTTTAATGCGGTATGATATTTACCTGGATACGAACGGTCCATTCTCAGTGATAAAAAAAACTTACGGCGTCTGGTTCTGGGTCACTTTTGCCTATAGCAATCTGCTGATGCTTCTCAGTTCGGTAATGCTGATTCAGCGCCTGACCCGTCCGCCGACCCTGCGCAAATCACAGATTATTTCATTAATGATTTGCGCTCTCTTCCCCTGGCTGGGCAACTTTCTGTTTGTATTTAAATTATTACCCGAGCCCTGGATGCGGATGGATTTCACTTCATTCTGTCTGGCAATCTCCGGCGCTACAATGGCTTTCGGGCTTTTTCGTTTTCAGCTCATGGAGGTTATTCCAATCGCCCGCGATTATATTTTGGAAGACATCGGTGATCCCATTCTGGTTCTCGACAGCCACAACCGGGTAGCGGATTACAACCAGGCCTGCCGTACGATGTTGCAGATCGACAAAATCATTATCGCCCAACCGATGGAAGAAGTCCTTAATCCATTTTTACTGCGACCTGATCTCATTAACGAATTAAAAAACATCGAGGAAGAAATTACGCTGATCCTAGGCAAGGAAACTAAAATCTATAATCTGCGCATTCGACCGCTTTTCGATCAAAAACAAAAATTACAGGGGCGGATTTTCCACTTCCGCGACATTACCGATAAACGTCTGACCGAAATGAAACTGGAAAAAACCGTGGTGGAATTACGCGAGGCTCTCACTAAAGTCAAAACGCTGAGCGGATTGCTGCCGATTTGTTCATCCTGTAAAAAAATCCGCGACGATAACGGCTACTGGAATGAAGTCGAAACTTACATTCATAAATATTCGGAAGTCGAATTTAGTCA
>JALOAB010000196.1 GCA_023229045.1 Fidelibacterota bacterium | reverse complement strand
AGCACCGCCGCAACAACGAACAATGGTTCACTGAGATTGATCAATTTTCGGATCGCGTGCAATTCATCTTCGGACCGCATGCTGTTTATTCCGTCTCCCCGGAATCATTGCGATGGATTCGGGAATTTGCCAATGAGAAAAAAGTTAAAATTCATATCCACCTTTCCGAAACCGAACAGGAAGTCCGGGATTGTATCAAAATGAGCGGCAAACGACCGGTAGAATATTTAGATGAACTCGGATTTCTCGGGTCTGACGTGCTGGCCGCGCACGCCATCTGGCTTAACGAACGGGAAATGGACATCCTTAAAGACCAACAGGTTAATGTCATTCACAATCCGATTTCGAATATGAAGCTCAGTTCGGGTATCTTCAAATATTCCAAAGTCCGGGATAAAGGCATCCGCGTCCTCCTGGGCACCGACGGCTGTGCTTCAAACAATAATCTCGATATGTTCGAGGAAATGAAAATCGCCTCCATTTTGGATAAATTAATCAGCGGCGATCCAACCTCCATGCCGCCTTCTGAAGTCCTGGATATGGCAACGATCAACGCCGCCCAGGCCTTTGATCTTAACTGTGGCGAGATTAAGGAAGGTAAGTTAGCCGATCTGATCCTGATAAATCTCAAATCTGCCAGTATGACGCCGCTCTATCACGCCGAATCTAACCTTGTTTACAGTATGAATGGCTATAATGTTGACACAACCATTTGTGACGGGAAAATCCTGATGCAAAACGGCGTTATTCCGGGAGAACCGGAAATCCTGGAGAAAGTTTCTGAGATCGCGTACAAACTGATCCTTAGCAAACCTAACTGACAACAAGCTATTTATTTTAGAAGATCCATATTACTTAGGGAATGAAATATGCATCTGGCAAATTGCCCATTTTCCACCTATTTTCTCCAGTACGCCAGTCCAGCGGGCGTTTTCCCATTTATAGGCTTTGCCATTCCATTCCCCAAAATCATCCAGCAGGCAATAATACCAGGCCACCGTGCCCGATCTCGCAAAATTAATGTGAATATCCTTGACTTCGGAATGAATAGCCTTGAAACGCGGATCCATCCAGAAATATTTGGCGATTTCTTCGACCTGTGCAAATCCTTCCACCAATGATACATCCGGGTTCACGATCAGGAAAGTTGAATCCTGCCGGATTGTGCTGTAGAGTAAATCTAGGTCTTTGTCCAACGCCCATTTGATATTGTCATTAATAACTTTTTCGATAACCTGTCGCTCCTTTTGTAGCGCAGCTGTGTCTGTATTTTGCCTGGTTTCCGAACAGGAAATATGTAATACAGCAAAGATAGTGATAAATAACGCTTTATTTCTAGCTTTTATCATAAGACTCCATCCTTTTATTTGACCTATTTTTATTAATAAATATTTCTCCGCGTTCTCTATGCGTTCTCAGCGGTTACAATGTTTCTTCCTGTATTTCACTTCGGCCAGGAATAATGTTGCTGAACAACTCGCCATCTACCATTTCTTTTTTCGAGAACCCCAGTCCACCTGACTTTTTCCCAGTTGGCCGGCTGACCTTTCCAGGTATTGTAATCATCCAGAACGCAATAATACCAGGCCACCTTTCCATCTCGGGAAAAATTTATTCGCAGGTCGTGAATTTCATGTCTGACCGCTTTAAAGTTCGGACTAGCCCAAAATGCCGTATCGTTTTTTACATCAGCTACTCCAAATTTTACCCGCTCATTAGGTGTAACACTGATAAAATTCGAATCGTCGGCGATAGTGCCGAAAAACAGATCAAAGTCCTTGTCAACTGCCCAGCCAATGACGTTGTTAATTGCCAGTTTTACCGCTTCATATTCTGAGTTGCGGTCTAACGATCTTTCCTTTTCACATTTAAATAATAAGCTGACCGTTAGTAAGATGAAAATGAGGTATCTTCGAGAGGTTCTTATGCCATCCTCCACGATTATCGCTTATTTCAATGCCCGATTTTTTCGCGTGCGGTCCGAATCCCATAATCGAGCCAAATCCGTTCGACATAATTGCGCGTACTGCCTCTCAACGCTTCCAAAGCTTCGAGGCGAATTTCATTGGCTTTTTTATTATCGGGATTACTGTTTAAAATAACATCGGTAAGGTGCAATACTTTCACGTACTCTTTATTGCTCAAAAGTTGCTCTGCTTTTTGAATAAGCGCTTCAATTCCTGATATTTCCACTAATTCCGGATAGATACTGCTGGGTGGCAAAGCATACATGGAAGCCGGATTTTCGTCAAACCAGCCGATATTTTCCTGAAAAATTCCCCGGATAGTCCATTCGACATTACCGAAATAGGGCTGAATCGGATATTGCGCCGGCATTTTAATCTCCTGCATCAATGTGTAAACATCTTTGCCCGCGTTGATGCCTTTTATGGTTTCAGCGTATAGATATTGTAATCCGTCGCGCAAATTGGATACGGTTTCTTCGATAGTTGATTTTGAAATAACGGGTTTGCCATGTCCCGGCAGAAAATATTCCGATTCATATGAAAGTGCCAAATCAAGCGTCCGAATATATCCTAAAACCGGTCGGGTCGAAGTCCCGCGCAGTGTTGCATTATTGATAAAATATTCATAGTAGTTATCTCCGACAAAAACGGCTTGCAGTTCCGGTATCCAGATTGTGGCATGGTCAGGCGTTTCACCGGACGTATGGGTCAAGTAGAAATGCAATCCGCCTAATTCAAAATTATAGTCGTCAATGAATGTTGTGTTTGGAATTACAGATTCTTCTTCATGGATTTCGGTAGAATCCGGCAGCGGTTTGCGGCTCCAGATTGCTCCTCTTCTGGCAAAGAACGGAGCCAGTCTTTCCCGATATTCATTGCAGGTATAAATTTCACGTTTGGCAATTATTGTGATTGAAGAGTCGATTAACCATTCGCTAAGATTCGCACAATGATCCTGATGACTGTGAGTCAGCAGGATTGTTTTCAATGGATATATTTTCAATATTTTTCTGAAGTAGTCCGGCGCTATCATCGCCCCAGCCGGATCGATGATAACACTACCTTCTTTAGTCATTATTAAATACGAATTGCATGAACCTTCGATGCGATAGAGGTTATCGGATAATTTCAGGTAATCCAGATAAGTATCAGACAGCCAGGTCTTTAGCGGTTCATTGACCGGTAGTTTCTGTAGCCAGTCAGGAATCTGCTCCCAGGCATAATCGAATATGACCACGGATAATTCATCGAGACTTGAAACTTGCTTTTCCTTCGACAATTGTTCGTGCTGATTAAACGGATAAGCATGCGTTACCTGCAGTGGTTTTATTCTGTTCGGTTTGACATTCGCGGCAATCACACCGCTTAACACTACCTGATGTAAAAAGAGTTTGCGGCTGAATGTAGTACAGACAGTAGCCTGATATTGTTTATCTTCCAATAATTTCGATAGGGTTTGCACCCATTTCTGGCAAAGACCGAGTTTGGGATTGATCGCAAAAACTTCACAATTGTAATAAGGCTGAATTTCCACTTCATCGACGATTGTTTTAATTGTCTGTAACTGCTTATTTTGCAGGTTGTTTTCTTTATAAATCGGCGCCCAATAATCATTCGGTCTTTCGCCCGGCGACAATCCGATATTGTTCGATAATGTCACCGGTCGGATGACAACATCATAATTTTTATCCAGTAGCAGTGCATCGAATGGCTTGAGTACAATCACACCGGGGTCCATCCAGATCAGAGTGTTGAGATCAGTTTTGACAATTTTTTCAACCTGCGCGGCGGCAAAAGCCTTGATCGCCAATGGATATTCAAGATATCTTCGCTCAATTTCTAATGGTATGAGACTCACATCCTCGTCTTTTAAAGAAATTGCCAGGGAATTGTCCGGATCGCACAGTGCAATATATATATTAATATCCCGGTACTGCGCACTCAATTCTCGGATACTTTTTATAAGAGCAATTACGGCTCTTTCCTGTTCGTTATTGGAGATATAAGTAACAATAGCAACCCGACTTTTTTCACCGGCTAATGTCTTACCAATCAGACAAGATGCTATTAAAACGATAATTGTAAAGACGATACCGGCCAGATAATGAATAGTGCGCTTAAAAGCCATCTTTTTACTCCAATAAACCAATTCTGTGCATATCACTATCGAAATATCCGATGTGGATTATAAATGCCCTAAATGATTTCTATTACTGGCTAAACGGGGGTATGAGCGGTGATATAGAGCGATTTACTATAATGTCACTATGCAGGTTTGATCGCTCAATATTGCACTTAGTCCAAATATCTTATTGAAACCTGTTGCAGGTTCTGATTATGAGATCCTGAAAAATCCCCTTACTTCTCTTCGGGTCTTCCTAAAGTATTTTTAAAAGTTCGTTCCGGGAAATCGCGCGGCTGAAGATCTTTGAAAGTCTTCTTGCCGGAAGAACTCCTCTCGATTCGAAATGCGTCATATAATTCATCAGTGATGGTACAGGCTTTATAATCAAGAGTATTATTATCGATACTAATAATTTGATAAAGCATCGTATTTTCGGCGGCGCGATCCATCCAGCGATTTTGGTTGATATGGTATAATTTCGGACCGCTGACCGAAACGACATA
>JALOAB010000194.1 GCA_023229045.1 Fidelibacterota bacterium | reverse complement strand
AAAAGGGACGTTCAAACGCCGCGACGGATATAACGTTTTTATGCGGAGCTGATTCAAGCCGATGAACTGCCATTCGGCGTCGATGCGTAGTCCGCGAATATAGGTGCTGATCGTCTGGAAATCCAGCGCCGCAACTAAATAATGATAATCGTCATAGCGAAATCCAAACCGCAGTTTCTGGGGCGTATGTTCGGTAACATTCAGTATCAGGGTAATATTATTCTCGCCGGCTGGCTCGGTGGCGTAGTTGACATTTTTAAAGTAACCCAGACCGTACAGATAATCGATCTGGGTTTCGATGCGCTTCATTGAGAAGATTTCACCCGGCATAATTCCCAGACTGCGCAGAATGAATTCGTCGGTGAGTTGTACATTTCCGTGCACTTCGATGTTCTGAATGATCGCCCGCACTTCTTCAACCAGATCGATTTTGACTTCGATTGTGGAATCGGATAAAGTTTCGATTGTGGACCGGATCCGGTTATAATCGCCCAAAGCTTTTAAACGCGCCAAGCCGATTGCCAGAGTGTCGGGATGATAAAAATCGCCTTCCTCAACCCCGATGATCGAACGAATGGCTATGAGCGGAATCATCCGGTTGCCCTTGATCGTGATCCGCCCAATCCGGTTGCCGGCCAGGGAGTCAACGGTGGAAGGTTTTATGAAACCGCTTCGGGACAGTTTATATTTCTGTTTAAGAGCCAGCAGTTCATCAAGTTTGGAATAGGCCGCAACATTTCCCTGATCAATTATCCGGGTGACTTTCGTAGTCGAAAAATCGGTCGGCGACAGCCCCTCCAACTGGCAGATAACCAGCAGATCGGCATCTTTGGCCTCGAAATCGAGTTTGTTCTCACGAAAAATATTAAAAGTTTGCGCCAGAACGTCAATGGTGGTGCGCAATTCTTCCTTGGTTTTGAATGGATTTCTGACCATGGCGGCGATCACGTAATCGGCGCCCAGATTGCGAACGGCGCTGACCGGCAGATTGTTGAGCAAACCGCCATCGACCAATAGCGAATCGCCCCAATCCACCGGACTGAAAACGCTGGGGACAGCCATAGTTGCCCGCATCGCAATCGGCAGGGAACCGCGCTCCAAAACCACCTCCGATCCGGTGGTCAGGTCGACCGCAATACACCGGAATGGAATCATCAGGCTGTCAAAATCATTCACGGTCAGATAAGGTAAAACCAGCCGAGTCATAAATAGAGTGATTTTTTGACCGGCGATCACTCCACCCTTGTCGACTGGTCGGAAATCGCGAATCCCGAATTCGAATTGATACTTGTCGGCATCCTGTTTCTGGAAGTAAGGCAAGACCTGGCGTGAGGGAGCGTCGTTAAATAAAGCCGCCCAGTCAGCTTCGCGGGCGATTTGTTCGATCTCCTGACCGGTATAACCGACGGCGTACAAGGCGGCGGCGATACCTCCCATACTGGTACCGGCGATATAATCGATTGGAATATCCAGCGAATCGAGCAGTTTCAAGGTTCCAATGTGGGCAAATCCCATGGCGCCACCGCCGCTCAGCGCTAAGCCTATTTTTGGTCGGGTGGCGGTTTGGGACAGCAAACTGCTACCGCTCAGGCAAATCGTAAATATCAGAATAATATAGCTGGCAATGAAACGGTATCTGGTGAGCAATCGATCTAAAATGCTTACCATTTATCGAATTCCTTACCGCAGTCAAACCTCATTTGACCTTTTCGAGTTTTTTGAGCAATTTGGTGGCCCGGGCAGAGGCTTTTGAGTCCGGATAATTGATGATGATCAGGTTCAGAACTTCGATACTTTTTTGATTATCCTTGATTTTCGCCTGATAAATATCGACCACTTTTTCGAGACCGGCGACCGCATTTTCCGACTGTGGGTATTTCTGGAAGATGTTCATGTAAACTTCGATAGCCTGATCATAGCGGGTTTTAGAATAATATAAATCGCCGGCGGCGGATAAGGCATTCTGCGCGCCAACCGTAGCCGCATAGCGTTCGTCAATCGATTTGTAGGTTTTAACGGCTTCCTCGACCAGATTCATCTGGGTAGCCTGAATGGTAGCCTTGCGCATCAGAGCCGGAATGGCGTTTGGCGTCTGCGGATACTTATCGGCATAAATCTGATACTCATTGACCGCCTGTTCGTAATTTTTCAGGTTCTCGTCATATATTTTAGCCAGGCGATACTGCGCGTCCTCTGCCAGCGTGTCTTCCGGAAAACTCTGGATCAGACTGGCAAAGGTACTGACGGCGTTTTCATATTCGTTAAACTGTTCCTGCTGAATAATACCGCTGGTCAGCAGGGCATAACTGTACCTGACATAATCGGGATACAAGGTCATTGTTTTCTGCAATGTCAAAAAAGCGCTGTGGGGTTGGTTGGCGTTGTGCAATGTTTCCGCAATCCAGATACAGGCGTCCGGTGCATATTTCGAGCCGGGATAAAGATTCAGAAACTTGCGGGCTTCCGGCAGAAAGGCGTTGCGAACACTTTGATCCGGGAAGTCTTTCAGCAGTTCTACGTAGCGGAAGTAACGCACGTCCTCTTGCGGCAGTTGCGGCAAGGCATTGAACAGTTCGGTCAGGTATGCGACATAAGGTTTGTAGTACTTTTCACTTTGGAAAATACCCGCCCGCACGTTCTTAATTTCTTCATATAATGATGAATTGGGGAAGAGATAAAGGAATTTGATAATATTGCGCCCGGCGTTAGCCCAGTCGCTTTCCCGAATATTGAGTTGAATAATGAAATCCAGCACCGAATCGGTGCGCGCGTTCGGGTAAAAAATATCGAAGTAGCCGTTTAATTCCTCAATCTGAAAGGGTGCGATATTTTCGATTACCGTACTCATTTTAAAGAAGCCGGCTTTGCGTTTGGGGGCGTCCATTTTAAGCCTCTTTTCGTATTGGAAATAGCGGCTTTCGAGATTCGCATCGAAACCAGCCTTGTCGTCGGAAGGTTTCTGATAGGCATATTTGTTGAGACTGTCTGTCAGAGCTTTATTCAGATCGATAATGCGGTCGCGCTCAGCTTCTAATTGCTCGACTTTGCTTTCACAAATCGATTCCAGCGAATCCAGTTCCTGATGGAAACGTTCGTCGTAAACGAGTCGCATTGAATCGGCGATGAACTGGCGCAAGGTGTTAATATCGCCGATGGCATCCTGTTCAGTCATCTGCTGGAATTCATATTCAGCTTTGCCGGCGACTTTGTCGATTAGTTCTTCATCCTGCGCAAAACCTACATTATCTGAAATGGAAAAACAGATTGCTAGTGATAATCCCAAAACAGTTTTTTTAGATAATCTCATCTTACCCTCGTGTTGTTAATTATCGTGATTGACCGTCGGATAAATTAGAATATTTTTACTTAAAAATCCAATGCTGAAATTTTCCGCGCTGACAATATATAGCCAAAACCGTTAAAAAGCGAAAAAAATACTTTCGCTTTTCGCACTATATATGCAATTTCCAAACGTGAACAGGAAAAGCAGATATGTCATATTTATTGCCTGAACCTTTGCGACCCGGCGCCGCGATTGGCGTCATAGCGCCGGCCAGCGCCGCCAAACGAAAAACCACCGCGGCTGGATTAAAATATCTCGGCGAGCGCGGCTATAAAATCAAGACTGCTCCCAATCTGACGCGCGGCAAATTTTTTCTGGCCGGTTCGGATTCTACCCGCCTAAAATATCTCGAGGAATTCTTATGTGATCCGGAAGTTGACGGTATTTTTTGCGTGCGGGGCGGCTATGGTTTACTGCGCATCGTCGACCAACTCAATTATACCCGGCTGGCGAAAGTCCAACCGAAAGTATTGGTAGGCTATTCCGATTTTACTGTTTTACAGCTAGCCATAGCCGCCAGAGTGGGATGGATCACCTACAGCGGACCGATGGTGTCCGAAATGGGACAGAAGCTCAGCCCCTTCACTGAAGAATGGCTCTGGCGCATGGTTGGCGCTAATCCTTATCCGGTTGAATTGGTGAATCCGGAAAACCATTCGTTGCAAATATTCCGAGCCGGCACTGCCGAAGGAGTCTTAATCGGCGGCTGTCTGTCACTGATCACGCCATTGCTCGGGACGCGGCTGATGCCGGATTTAAGGGGCGCAATTCTCGTGATCGAAGACATCGACGAGAAAACCTATCACCTCGACAAGCAACTCCAGATCTTACGGTTGCACGGCGTATTTGATCAGATCGCCGGGTTGATTGTCGGCCAATTCACCAACTGCCTGCCGGAGAATCCGCAACGCTCTTTTGGGCTGGAAGATTATCTGAATAATGTACTGAAGGGTTGTAATTTCCCGGTAATCACAAACCTGGCATACGGACATGTTAAAGAGCGTTTTACCCTGCCGCTGGGAGCGCGTGTTCGCATCACCACCGATCCGGTTAGCATAACTCTGCTTGGCAATTGAGTCAGGAAGTTGATCTGCGATCCAAAATTATCTGCTAAATGACTATTTAGTTCAATATTTCTGAGGAAGAAATCAATTTAATTTATTAAGTTTAGGGAGTTGTTTTTCTCAATAGATAAAAATTGGAGAGACTCCTTGACAAGACCTGAAGTAAAAATTAATCCCGCCTGGTGCAAATCCTGT
>JALOAB010000193.1 GCA_023229045.1 Fidelibacterota bacterium | reverse complement strand
TCCAGACATTATTTGGTACTACCCCGGCGAAAAGTTCCGGCGGATAGTCCGGTTTACTTACTATACTAAGAATCTCACCGTTATTGGCATCCAGCACCACAATACCGGCTTTATGACCTTCGACCAGCGACTCAGCAAAGATTTGCAAATCGAGATCAATAGTTAAAAACAGGTCATTTCCCGGAATTGGCGGAATATTATCGCGGCCTTCCAGACGACCGATTTCGCGGCCAAATGCATCCACCTGAACGAAATTATACCCGCGACCGCCTCTTAAAACAGTCTCGTACTGGCGTTCAACGCCCTTCCAGCCAACGAAGTCACCCTGTTTATATTCCTTAAATTCGGGACGTGTCAGGTCGGTGGGCGCCACTTCACGGACATATCCCAGTGACTGCGACAGGCGCGCCCGGGTGGGAAAAGATCGAACCGGTTCCAGTGAGTAAATCACGCCCGGCAGATCGAGACGATGTTCTTCGATACTCGTTACGACCTTGAAATCGACATCTTCAGCAATCTTAATCGGAATGAATTGGCCGCGCCAATTGTGTTTTATCCGGGCATTGATTTGGGCGGTAGTCATCCCAAGAATCGCTGACAGAAGCGAGTCCGCTTTAGGCGCTTGTTTTAGTTCATACGGAATCACATTGACATTATATTGCGACTTATTGTCGGCAACGATTTGTCCCTTGCGATCATAGATAATGCCGCGCGGAGCTTCAATCGGAAGGACCCGCACCCGGTTAGTCTCGGCAATTCCCTTATAACTCGGCCCCTTGACAATCTGTAAAAAATATAGACGACCGATCAAAACCATAAAAAACAAGGTAAATAATACAATCAGAAAATTTTTCCTGAGGCTACTAATCGAATTGTGTGAAATGTACATGTTC
Source organism: Fidelibacterota bacterium (assembly GCA_023229045.1). Classification (GTDB taxonomy): domain Bacteria; phylum Fidelibacterota; class UBA2242; order UBA2242; family UBA2242; genus JAGNGI01. The sequence goes on along the minus strand of JALOAB010000193.1, from coordinate 3,750 downwards.
TATTCCGATAGTGGCGGAATAAAATATTGAATCACGAAATAAAAAAGACCGGTGTAAAATACTGCCGGCAGAATATAATTCAACAATACAACCCGTGAGGACAGATCGACGCCTTTAAAATTTATCGCATAGATAATAGCATAGTGAATTACAATAATTAATATCTCGAAAGTGCGGAAAAGTAGCGGATTTAAACGGTTACGGCGCTTATGAAGCAAGCCGGCTCCAAAACCGGCAATAGTCTTGGCTAAAGCGGATAATCCTAAAAACGATCCTAAGCCGAGAGCATCGACTACCAAACCAATTCCGAATCCATATAATTGTCCGGTTACTTTTCCTTGACTAATCCCGATAAACATCACCAGTATTAGCAAAAAATCAGGCCGGATCTCGCGAATCGTCATCCATGGTCCGAGTAATACCTGGATAAAGATGGTCACCAGGCTGAAAGCGATTATGAGGAGCAATTTGCGCATCATTATTTTTTCAATACTACAAACACTTCTTCGATCGAATTGATATTCACGCTCGGCCGGACCGTCGCAATCTGAAACAGATTATTGGCCGATTGGCGGACATCGATGACCTCGCCGACCATAATATTAGGCGGATAAATTTCACTATATCCCGAGGTCAGGACCTTTTCGCCAGGATAGATAACGGCGGTCTTGGCAATCTCGCGAACTTCAGCCAGACCATTCGGTTGCCAGCTCATAATCCCGTATTCCCGCGAAATCTGAAACTTCACCCCCAATCTGAAATTCACATCCAGGAAAATCTGTACCAGAGTGTTGTTATCGCCGACTGAAACGGTTTTTCCGACAATTCCCTTATTTGTTATTACCGCCATATTGGGAGTGATCGCGTGTTTACTCCCGACATTGATCATAATTGAATTATAGAGCGGGGTCGTCCCCTGATTGATCACTTCGGCTGGTAAAATCGTCAGGTGAGACGTATCGGCAAAACTTAACATTTCCCGCAGACGCTGGTTCTCTATATATGATTCTTTTAACTGGGCGTTCAATAATGCCAATCGCAGGTTTTCTTCCTTGAGTTCCTGATTTTCATGCATCAGATTCGACAAATTATCAATCCAAACCCCAGGATAATGGATAAATGCAAATACATCAGCGATCTCACCTTGCAGAATTCTGACCTGCGGACTATTGTTTTTCGAAAGGATGACGAAAGATAGAATAATTAGTAAAATCAATAGAAAGTATTCATACAGATCAATCAGAAAACGAATTACTTTCAGCCACATCGTATCTATACCAGAACATCCCGATATTTTTCAACATCGTCGATAATCATGCCGGCGCCTTTTACGACGGATAACAAGGGTGTTTCAGCCACATTGACCGGCAGATCGGTTTCGACCCGGATCCGCTGATCGAGCCCTTTCAGAAGGGCGCCACCTCCGGTCAGGATGATACCACGATCGAGAATATCGGACGAAAGTTCCGGTGGTGTATTCTCCAACGCCTGTTTGACTGCCTGAATAATCAGATCGAGGGTGTCTTTCAAGCATTCGCGGATTTCGACTGAAGAGACTTCAATCGTTTTGGGAATACCGGCTACCAAACTGCGTCCTTTGACCTGGATGGTCGTATCGCTGATCGGCATCGCGGAGCCAACCGAGCATTTAATCATTTCAGCGGTGCGTTCACCGATCAATAAATTGTGTTCTGTTTTGAAATACTGGACGATGGCTTCATCCATTTCATCGCCGGCCACCCGGATCGCCTGTTTAGTGACAATTCCATTCAAAGCTATTACGGCAATTTCAGTCGTGCCGCCACCGATGTCAACGATGATATTTCCCACCGGTCTGGAAATATCGATACCGATGCCGATCGCGGCCGCTACCGGTTCATCCACCAGATAGACTTCACGCGCATTGGCCCGGTCAGCCGAATCCCGCACGGCGCGTTTTTCGACCTCGGTGATTCCGGACGGAATACAGATAACCATGCGCGGACGGGCAATCCGGCTCAGATTAATTTTACGGATGAAGCCCCGAATCATGGCATCGGTCATTTCAAAATCCGCAATCACTCCATCTTTCAATGGTCGAATAGTAACGATGTCCCGATGAGTTTTGCCCAGCATATCTTTGGCATCGATGCCGACTGCGACGACTTCACCATCGTGGGCCGAACGGGCAACGATCGACGGTTCGTCCAGAATAATGCCCTTGCCCTTCATATAAAGTACGGTATTGGCCGTGCCCAGGTCTATGGCGATATCGCCGGTAAAAATATTGAAGAAACTAAATCCCATTTTAATACTCCGCCCTTTAATGTTTAAATACCCGCTTACCAGTAAAAATCATGAATAATTTATGCTCGTTACAAGCTGTGATGCTGTCTTCATCTCTGACACTGCCGCCCGGTTGAATAATGCCGACTATACCTTCCTGCGCGGCCACATCCACCGAATCGCGGAAAGGGAAATAGGCATCGGACGCCATTACCGCATTTTTCAATGTTAAACCCGCTTCACCGGCTTTACGAATTGCAATTTTAACCGAATCAACCCGCGACATTTGACCGGCGCCGACGCCGATTGTGCCGTTGGCATCACAAAAGACAATCGCATTGGATTTGACGTGCTTCACGACATGCCAGGCCATCTTCAAAGCCGGCATTAAATCAGCCGGAGGTTGTGTTTCCGTTACCACCTTCCAGGCGGTCTCATCGTCATTCGGCGACTGATTTTGCTGAACCAGTAAACCCTGACCATAGGCCCGCATATCGAGATCAAAATTCAGATTGTCGGCATCTGGTATAAGTAACCGGAGATTTTTGCGCTTGCTTAAAATTTCCAGCGCTTCGGCTGAATAACCCGGCGCAATGATACATTCCAGAAAACTCTTGCTAAATTCTTCGGCCAAAGCGCCGTCAATTTCCCGATTGACTCCAACTATTCCGCCGAAATAGCTGACCGGATCAGTTTTAACGGCGCGCTGGTATGCCGCCAGCGCAGTCTTACCAATCGCGAAGCCACACGGATTGGTATGCTTCATTATCACGACCGCCGCGGCGTCGGTTTTAAAAGTCGCATAACATTTATAAGCCGCCAGGCAATCAACGTAATTGTTGAATGATATTTCCTTGCCTTGTAATTGTTTGAAGGGTTGCCACGCAGGTTTGGCCAGCGGGGCGTAGAGCGCCGCGCCCTGATCGGGATTTTCTCCATAGCGCAGACTTTGTTGCCGGTAAAATGCCGGCGCCATTACCGTCGGCAAAGGCTCGCCGGTCTCGGACAAAAATTCGGCGATCTCGGAATCGTAAGCCGTAGTTTTAAGAAAGACATCACGCGCCAGACTCTGCCGGTATTCCGGCGTCAATTCACCCTTTTCCAGTCGCTGTTGAAATTCATCGTACTGCTTAGGATCGGAGAGAATAACGACATTCTTGAAGTTTTTCGAGGCGGCGCGCAACATACTCGGCCCGCCGATGTCGATCATCTCGACGATTTCCTCGAAACTCTTATTGCCGGCATGGTAGGTTTCGCTGAAGGGATACAGATTAACTACTACCAATTGAATCGCTTCAACCTGAACACGCGCCAGATCGGCGCGATGACTTTCCTCGGTTGTATCCGCCAATAAACCGGCGAATACCACCGGATGCAATGTCTTGACCCGTCCGCCAAGAATCTCCGGAAAACCGGTCAGGTTTTCGATCTTCTCAACCGCAATACCGGCGGTTTGTAAGGCTTTAAAGGTTCCGCCGGTCGAAT
>JALOAB010000192.1 GCA_023229045.1 Fidelibacterota bacterium | reverse complement strand
AGGTCGCAAATCACCAGACGCCCACTAATATCGTGCTTCAAATCTATTTTCAGAATAACCGTTTGGTTGAATGGATTGGGAAAGGGTTGATACAGTAGAAACTGCTCCGGTAAAGCTGCAGGTTCAAAATCCGCGCCGAAGTAGGAGACATTTTTCAAAACCCAATTGCCGGGATCGAGAACCAGCGAATCCGGCTTGAAATTACAATAAAAGGTATAATTTTGACTATCTAAACTATCGACGATCTGGAAAATTGTGTCCCCCAGATGATTGCTTAGATACAAGGTCAGCGGCATCCGAAAGAGAGTCGGAGTGGTCTGAATTTGCGAGATTGTGACATTTAATTGCCAGGATTCGAGTGAATGTTGCCGAGCCTGCCAGTTTACCTTATAATGCGGCTGACCGGTTCCGTAAATCCATTGGGTAAAAAACCAATCCAGGTTTTGACCGCTGACCTCTTGGCAGATTTTTTGAAAATCGGCCGTCCCGGCACAGCCGCCACCGAATTCGGCTCGATATTTCCTGAATATTTCAAAAAACAGATCGTCGCCAACCATACCCCGCAACATATGCAGTACCCAGGCGCCTTTGTCATATACTATGGCATTAAAAATATTGCGGGAATCGGTTGTGTCTTGAACATACAAACTGCCCGCGCGCCAGGCGACCGGCCGATTTAAATAGCTCATATAATTGCGCAGGTCATCGGCGCCGTTCTGATATTCGCGCCAGAGGGCTTCGCCATAACGCGCAAATCCTTCATTAAGCCAGATATCTTTCCAGCTGGCGCAGGTCACATTATTGCCCCACCAGGAGTGCGCCATTTCGTGACAGACAAGCAGTTCGGAAAACGAGCCCAGGCTGGTGGCGGTCTGATGTTCCATTCCGCCGCTCCAGGAGAATTGCGCCTGTCCGTATTTTTCATTAATAAATGGATATTCGCCCCAAATGGAGGCGAAGAAAGTCATTATATCATCCGTCATACTCAAAAAAGGGCGGGCGGCATTTTCTGATTCCGGATAAACCCAGAACTCCAGCGGCATGGTGCGACTTTGGTCTAGGCTGAGATAATTTTCTTTCCAGTAAGTGTAATTGGAAACGGCAATCGAGATTAAATAGACCGCGATCGGGTAGCGTTCCTGCCAGTAAAATGTGCGGGTGCCGTCGTCATTGTCTATTACTCGGTTCAGGGTCCCGTTGGAAACGGCGGTCAGATCTTGCGGCACGGTAATCGTGATATCGACCGAATCGGCTTTGTCGCCAACCATATCCTTGCAGGGAAACCAGGTGTGGGCGAAGTAGGGTTCGCTGAGTGTCGAGACAACTGGTCCGGAATTATGGTTTTCAAAGAAAAAACCGCGCGAAGAGCTGGACCGGGGAGTGCCGTTGTATTCAATCGCGACATGGAAAGTATCATTACGATTAAGAACATTTTTCAGGTTAAGGGTTAATACCTCCCGCCTGAGCCCGTAAGTGAGCGCATCTCCGCCTACTGCGGTAATCAACAGAGCGTCGCTGAAATCCAGCTCGATCTGCGCGAGATTGTCCTGTAAAGCCTTGCCGCGAACGACAGCCGTGCCGTAAAGTCTTTCATCGTCAACTTCAATCCGAAGATTTAAGCCGTAATAAGTAACATCGTATACTTCTGATTGAGCTGATACGGCGGGCTTGCTCATTGCGCGTCGTTGGTCCAGTTGACGAATCTTGGTGCGGATCTCCTGATCGATCCAGTCGGCTTCGGTTTGGGCAGGTAGTCGACCAATCTGCGCCAGGAAAACTAAAGCGATGAAAAAAAAGTGCTTCATTCTGCGCCGGAAAGTTAAGCACTGCCCGCTGGTTTTCCAGAGATTTTGTGAAGTGGAATGCTAATTGAAATTTTTTGTTGTTAGAAACAGATTGAGAGATCAGGCTTCTCGGTTTTTCTGCTTGGCGCCTCGATGTGTCCGCGGGCAACCGATGCTATCCAAATACTATTCGGCAGATCAAAACTGCGGCGATCAAACCGACCGCATCTCCTACCAGTCCCGCCGCGATTGAATGCCGCACGCGCCGCACGCCAACTGCGCCGAAGTAAACCGCAATCACGTAGAAAGTCGTTTCCGTACTGCCCCACATAGTTGAAGATACGCGTCCAATGAACGAATCCGGACCGTGGATTTTCATCAGTTCGGTGACGAGTCCCAGCGCGCCGCTTCCGGACAGCGGTCGCATCAGGGCGACCGGCAGGGTTTCGGCCGGCATGCCGATTAAATTGGTTAAAGGCGATAGCAAGGCGACGAATCCATCCATCGCGCCGGAAGCCCGGAACATCCCGATCGCAACCAGGATTGCTACAAGATAAGGGATAATTTTTATCGCGACCGTGAAGCCTTCTTTAGCACCGTCGATGAAAGCCTCATAGACCTTGACTTTTTTATACCAGCCCAGAATTAAAGCCAGGAAAATGAGCGCCGGAATTGCCCAGGTGGAGAAGTTTTTCATTAAGGTGACAAAGAACGAAGGCGTTAACTCCTGACTGGTTTGGGCGATGGTTGCTAAAGAGTCGCCGGCGGCATAAACGATTGAATCAGTCATGGCTCGCTCCCGCGTCGTTTTCAGATTCCTCTTTTGTTCGGTTGGGATCCGATTTGCGGAAAGTTGGCAGGCGCTGGAATAGCTTGGCGGTCGTAACCCCGGCGATCATCGCGCAGGTCGAAGCTACGATGGTCGTGCTGATGATCTCAAACGGATTGCCTGAGCCAAGTTGAACTCGTACCGCGATTACCGTCATCGGAATGAGACAAATCGTGGCCGTATTCAACGCCAGAAAGGTTGCCATATCGTTGGTAGCAGTGTCTTTTGATTTATTCAGGGTTTGCAATTCTTCCATGGCTTTCAGTCCCAGCGGCGTAGCGGCATTGCCCAGTCCCAGCCAATTGGCAATCATGTTCATCAGCATCGCGCCGATTGCCGGATGATCGGATGGAATCGATGGAAAGAGTAACTTCGCCAGTGGTCGAATAGCTCGCGAGAGAATGCGAATAATTCCGCCTTTTTCGGCGATTTTCATTATGCCCAGCCAGAGCGCCATAATCCCGATTAAGCCCAGCGCAATTGCAACCGCCGCAGCCGCGTTGTCGACTGCCGCTTTGGTTACCGCGTCGATACGCCCGTTGATAGCTCCGAATATCAGGGCGATTACCATCAAACCCAGCCAGATATAATTCATAAACGCCTCGTATTTTTATCAAAATTGGAAACCGACCGGTTCGGCGACTAACGAGTATTAAACACAATGTAGCGGTTCTGCAGAACAAGGCCGAACTGATCGCGCGAATCGTTGAAGGTAAATTTTCCGCTATAAGTATAATCACTCTCGAAAATTTGGCGATACAGAATCTGCCCGGCGGTCGAATAAATTACAATTTCCGGGTCGTCAAAAATGGTTTGTCCTTGATGGGAGGATTCCACGCCGGTCAGGATTAAAATGCGATTACCGGTTAACAGACCGCAGTCCGTGACTTTGCGGCGACCTCCAGCGGGACTCAATTCCAGATAGATGGCTTTTTTAATTAAGGTGACTAAATAAACATTAAAATCATTACCCAGTAAAAGCCACTTATCATCGCGGCTGAAGTCTGAATGGCGGAAGCCGACCGGGAATGAGTTCAGAATATTACCGAGACTGTCAAACAACAAGGTCTGATAAACCGGTTGCGGTCGTCGGGAGTTTATCGCGGTTCCGCTGACAATGGCAAACCGACCATGGCGCGCCAGACCGATGCCAATCGTCGCTTGCAGGGGCAATTGCGATTGCCAGAATCGCGTGCCGGTAGACAGGAGCATAAATAAATCCGGGTTGTCGACTTCGCCTGCCACGCGCGGACGACCGGGATGGAACAGGAACAATCCGCCAAATTCATCAAACGCACCCTTGGGATTGATCATTAAGCGATTTTCCGGTTGGATCAGACTACGTTCATTAAGCAATTTGCCCTGCCGGTCATAGAACAACAATTGCTCGTCCCAATACGAACAAGCAATCAGGGCTTTGCGGGTATCGGTCAAGTAATAGCGGGGTCTTTCTTTGATATTTGGTAATGTTCCACCCAACTCGTGGATTACCTTACCGTCGGCATCGTATACGCTGAATTCGTATTTCCAGGGCTCTTTGCGGCCGGTTGGCGGTTCGCCTGCCGAAAACACTCCGCATAAATTGCGACCGGGTGAAAGATTAATATCCGCACAGTCTGCCCAGCGGGCTAAAACTTGTTTATTATCCGCGACCGCTACAGCCCGATCAGAATAAATATAATAAGTCGGAATAAGCTGTTGCTTTACTCTTTTAACCAGCACATCATGCAAGCCGTCATTGGCCAACCATTCGCGTTCGATTCTATAAGTCTGAGCGCTGGCTTCAAAGTCGTTTCCGAGGAAAATCAATAAAAAAATGGTGATTAAAATTGATTTTAGCTGGCCTGAATTCATCGTGGGTTAATTTATTGTCGGAACAGCGCAATGTCAATGCAATCAGTGCGCGCGGGTGGCAATTATAAAAAATAATTGTCGGTAAATCTAAAAAGGAGGCTTAACGTTTGTCAGAGACTAAATTCAACTGACCGCGATTGATGATGTTATCAGCCCAGAACAAACCGATTATAGTTTTGGCGTCGGTT
>JALOAB010000191.1 GCA_023229045.1 Fidelibacterota bacterium | reverse complement strand
CTGGTCATCTGGCTAATTGATAAAGGTCATGTTCGCCTTTTGAATTTTGTTAAACAAAATAAAAATAAGTGGTGTAAAAATCTATCCTATAAAGATTATACTTTCGTGACTGCCAAACAGGAGTACCAGATCTTACTGTCCCTGGTAAAAGCCCTGCGCTGGGTTGTATACGCTCTGCTTCTGTACATCATGCTCCCGATCATTTTCAGTATTTTTCCATTTTCGCGCACCTGGGCGAATGCCTTATTTCAGTTGATCTGGTCTCCGTTTAAAGCCGTGCTGATTGCAGTTTGGGAATATCTGCCCAGTTTGATCAGGATTCTGGTGATCATTTTCGTTATGAAATATTTTATCCGGTTCGTAAAGTATATTTTTGCAGAAATCCAGGCTGGTAAATTAAAAATCGCCGGATTTCATACCGACTGGGCGATGCCGACCTACAGCATCGTGAAATTTCTGCTGATGGCTTTCACCTTAGTCATGATCTTCCCCTTATTACCCGGTTCGGATTCCGGAATATTCAGAGGCGTTTCGGTATTTATCGGCATTCTGTTTTCACTCGGTTCATCTTCCGCAATATCCAATATGGTGGCCGGATTGGTGATAACCTATATGCGACCGTTTAAAATCGGCGATCGGATCAAGATTGGCGAAATCAGCGGCGATGTCATCGAAAAGACCCTGTTGGTGACCCGGGTTAAAACCATTAAAAATGAAATAATCACGATCCCGAATGCTTCGGTGCTGAGTTTTAACACCACCAATTACAGCAGTGAGGCTGTCGATGAGGGATTGATCGTTCACACCACCGTCACGATCGGCTACGACGTTCCCTGGAAAGACGTTCACAAGGCATTGATCGAAGCCGCCCAGCGCACAGACCTGATTTTACGCAAACCGAAACCTTTCGTCCTGCAGACCAGCCTGGATGACTTTTACGTTTCATATCAGATTAATGCTTATACGAAAGAAGCTAATAAACAGGCGGTCACTTATTCCAACCTGCACCAGAACATCCAGGACGTTTGTAACGAGATGGGGATCGAAATTATGTCGCCCCACTATCGGGCAAACCGGGATGGAAATACGACCGCCATTCCGACCAAATACTTACCCAAAAAATACCGGGCTGGCGGATTCAAAGTGGAAATCAAGAAGGACGACGAAAGCTAAGCCTTAAATAAGTACGCTTAAGTATTTTTAAATATCGGTTACCGGTATCTGGTAATCGGTTTATTGGACAGCTTATAATTATTTGGTGATAAGATATTAACTAGAATTACATCATGAGGATATCTTAAAATGCAAATGAAACTAAAAAACTTCATCATAGATTACGGGATTCTAATCCTATTAATCGCCGGAAAATTCATTCTGCAGTTCCTTGTCGTTAATCCGATTTACGAATTGCACCGTGACGAGTTCCTTTATTTAAACCAGGCTAATCATCTGGCCGCCGGTTATATTTCGGTACCGCCTTTGACCGCTTTTATTTCCCGCTTGATTCTTATGCTTGGCGGAGGTTTATTTTGGATCCGCTTCGTCCCCGCCCTGTTCGGCGCACTGACGATCGTTTTAGTCTGGTTAATTATTAAAACGTTAGGCGGAAAATTATTCACTCAGATATTAGTCGGCTGTGCGATGCTTTTTTCAATCATGGTGCGCCTTAATATTCTGTACCAACCAAATGCCTTTGATATTCTGATCTGGACTGCCATGTTCTACTTTCTGATTAAATATCTCCGGTCGGAAAAGAGTTACTGGTTGTTCGCTCTGGCAATCAGTGCGGCGCTGGGCATTAATAACAAATATACGGTTATTTTCCTGCTGGTCGGTCTTCTGGTTGGTATTTTACTTTCGCCGCGACGTAAAATACTAGCCAGCCGGAATTTTTATCTGGCATTGTTGGTTGGCCTAATAATTCTTTTACCCAATATCATCTGGCAAATTAAAAATCAATTTCCGGTTTTAAAGCACATGCAGGCGCTGAATGCATACCAATTGGTCAACAACTCCGCTTGGATCTTTTTAACTCAACAGTACTATTTTTTTATGGGATCAATACCGCTGACTTTGGTGGGTTTATGGTCTTTTTTTGCGTATAAACCGTTTCGCAATTACATAGCAATTGGAATTGGTTATTTGATCGTAATCGGATTATTTGCCATTTTGAAAGCCAAGGGCTATTATGCCGCCGGGTTTTATCCGATCATGTTTGCCTTTGGCGGACTTTATCTGGAAAAAATCCTGCCGGGAATCTGGAAATCGGTCATATTCGCCGTTCTTATTCTGTTCAATCTCTCTGTCTTCGCATCCATTTATAAATACATGCACCCGGTGCAGACTCCGGCCGAGATAATTGCCGACCGCCCGGACTACGAAAAAAGGGGGATGTTGCGCTGGGAAGACGGCCGGAATCACGACTTGCCGCAGGATTTCGCTGATATGCTGGGTTGGCAGGAAATGGCTGAAAAAGCCTGGATTGCCTTTCAGATGCTGACTCCCGAAGAACGCTCTCAGACTCTGATCTTCAGTGATAACTATGGGCAAGCCGGGGCGTTGAATTATTACAATCGGAAAAAAATGCCCGAATGTTATTCGTTCAATACCGATTACATTGACTGGTTACCGTATCTCGATACGATTAAGAACATCGTGCTCGTTGGCGAAAAACCACCCGCAAGCATCCTCAAGATGTTTAATGAACACAAATTGATCGGAGTTGACGAAAATCAATATGCGCGCGAAAAAGGCACCGAAATTTATCTGCTCTTGGACGCCAAGGCAGAATTCACCAGATGGTTCTATCAAACCGCCCATCAACGGCGCGAAACCTGGGATATTTTTTAAAAGTTTGCGCTCACTGGCATACTCCCGCCGAAAGCGTCGAGGGTGGCAACTACAACACTGTTTTTCCTGAAAAGAAACGACTTTGAAAAGAGATAAAATACCAGATAAATTCAGATGTTCTTTAAACAAACACTTTACTATAATGCTTGATTTGCATGTTTTATAATATCATGGCTTGATCAATTTTGAAAATTTCAAAATCATTCCAAAAAGAAGGAGGGCTTATGCCGGCTTCCGATGCATTTTCCACTTTGAAAAACACCTACAGAGAAATCGTTAATTTGTTTATGGTAATTGTTCTTGTCACGCTGACAAACTGTGAGAAGAAATATGATTTCGAAGGGGTTCAATATCAGATTAAAAGAGGAAGCGGACAGCCAGTCGCCCGGATCAATTACTGCACTGAATCGGTCGGAATCTTATCCAAAATCAATAACGGTACTGCGAATTATATCGGACCGGATGAAGCCATCGTCGCTCTATCGAAAGTCATTTTCCCGAGTAAGGCTGACGCCCAGGCAATTATGGAGAATGCAACTGCCGAGCAGTTGACTGGTTATCAGTTTGTGCCGATCGATCAGGAACAATACGAGGAGTATTCAGCCAATGCAATTGTCGCCTATAATGAATCGACCGACAATCCAATGGTGGTTACCCTGGATAATCCAACAATGATAACTCTGGACACCCTGGATGTTGGCAAGGATGACCGTTTTTGGGGAATGATCTCGCAGATAGTCTATTATGAGTTCAAGCTCGAGGATTTCCGTATCCGATGGTATTGCAACAATTCGGGAAATTACCGGGATAAAGACGTGATTATTAAAAAAGACGGCGAGGCGAACTGGAAATTCGTTTATGATAAAGTCAATGTCGATCCATCCGATCCGACCAATCCGACTAAACATACCTATACAATCGCACTGTTTGACACCCGCCAGGAAAATATTTTCTTCTGGGTATTTGGCGACGCTGGAATTGGCCCCTCCAGTGACACTTTATCGCATATTACGATAAAATACACCCGGGATCTGGACAGCCATTTTCTAAATGGCGATATCGGTTTAAGCACTTTCGGGAAATCTTCCACCGCCGAAGCCGGCGGCGGATTTGGACGGGTCGCCGACGATATCATCGGCTTTACAATATCTGTAATTTTCAATTTGGATCCCGGTCAATCAGGCACTTTTGGGCTCATGTACAGTAACAATATCGTACCTGCCGAAACCGGTAAAATACGGTTTTCGGATATAGACATCGAGACTTCCCTCGGCAAACAGCTGTGTCCGATTAAAACTCTCGGATTCGACGTCGAGTACGATATCGCCGATTGAATTTAGATTTATTTATGCGCGATAAACGTTTCGTCGCCGAACACCGCGGCGGTCCCCTTAAAAAGGAACAACACCGCCAGCTGATGCAATGGGCTTGCGTTTGCGCCCGGCATATTTTGCCACTCTATGGTGATAAGACTGACCCGCGCCTTGAGCAGGCTTTAGAGATAGCCCGGAAATGGCAACGCGGCAAGGCGACAGTAGGAGAAGCCCGCCAGGCGGCTTTCGATGCAATTGCGGTTGCCAGGGCAGCCACCAATCCGGTCTCCGTCGCGGTCGCCCGGGCGGTCGGTCATGCTGTTGCAACGGCTCACATGGCAGACCATGCCCTCGGTCCGGCTCTCTATGCTCTGAAAGCCAAGAACCTCGCCGGTCAGTCAATCGAAGCCGAACGAAATTGGCAAAACGCTCAATTGCCGACCGAGATCCGCGAACTGGTGCTGTCCGCCCGACTTCCGAAAGAGAAAGCCTTCAAACTCCTTGAATAATGAGTAATAT
>JALOAB010000008.1 GCA_023229045.1 Fidelibacterota bacterium | reverse complement strand
TTAACATACATAGTCTGATCGCCCCGCATGATCCAAAGCCCGGCCTCATCTGCGATCGATTGAGCCTTGAAGTCCAATTTGGTGATAAGTGAGTAATTATGCTCACCGTCATTCTTTATAACCGTACTTACAATGGACATGTAACGACTCTTGGGTGATAAACGAAGCCAGCCGGAACGTTCTGTAAGTGAAAATCCAGTTGAAGGTGTATATCCCAGAAATGACCATTCGGGGTGTAAGCTTTCCGAAGTAAAATAATCCGAATGCGGCACCATCCACGGAATTCCGCCCGAGGATAAATCAGGAGCCGAAAATGAACTATTAATCGGGTAATCGGCTTTTGGAATACCATTTTCATTATAGCGAACCTGATTCAATAATCCCTGGCGCCCCTGCCCTTTCCATTCGCCATTGGCGTAAAGGGGATGCATCGCCCAGGAGGTGCTGTCGTCAAGCATTATAGCGGCGGAAGCATGATTTGGGTTAGTAAAAAGTGAAGAACCGCTGACCCCGAAAAAATCGCCCAGCATTATCCATGCCGACTGATCGGCGGTCAGGGTCAGACTGCGCATGACCTTCTGCCCGCCACCCAGGTCTCTGGCAAACGAATAGTAATAGTAGCCGTTATATTTCCACATCACCGGACCTTCCGCCCAACTGTAGGGATAGTCCGGCGCCGGATTGAGCCAATTCAGATCATATACAACTCCTGTCGGTTGTCCATCATCACCTAATTCGACAATACCGTTATTAGGTTGTCCGTTTTTTACCACCAGATACCATTTATTGTCGTCATCGATAAAAACCGAATTGTCGTAACCCAGGCCATAGGGAAGCGTAGCAGGATTATTGACTTTTACCGGCAGGCTCCAGGGACCGGCAGGCTGGCTGGCTTTGACATAATGCATTGTATTAGCCCGCGAAAAGAAATGCCAATATTCGCCGTTATAATAAACCATCTGACCGCCCCAGCAACCGCCACCCGGAGAGTCACCGTAATTCGACCAGGCCGCGCTGACCGGCTGAGCGATCGCCTCCCAGTGCACCAGATCGGTCGAATGGTAAATGACCGGCGTGACATTGAAGGACGAACCAGTGGTGTAGAAGTCATTGTCTATTCTCGATAATGTACAATCCGGATGATCTCCAGGGATTACCGGGTTAATATAAGTTTGAAATAACAAAGATTGCCCAAAAGCGACATTAATCCAGAATGACAATCCTAATAGCTTGGTAATCAATCTCATAATAACTCCTTTAATTTCGTGGGAACCTAACTTTCATTCTCCTGACTTCTCTGTTCGACCAGATGTAAAGAGAGTAAAATATCGAGATAATAAAGAGATATATTGCACTTTGTATTTGATATTAACAGCCGCTTTTATTCGTAATCATAAAGTTCGAATCGCACAATCGAGTATTCGTTTAAAAATATCCGGATATGCCTTCCCTGATGAATTTGATCGCCGTTCAAATGCCGGATTACTTTCCACTGATTGTCGACATATTTACCCTCGTCGGCTTTTAAAATTCCGACATTCAGGTCTGGATTTTTGATGTTTTTAAACGTAATTACCACCCCTGAACCGGCCAGAAAATATTCGCTGTCTGCGGTTTGCACTATCAATGCGCCTGCCATCTCCCAGGTATCTTTTTTAGAATCAGGTTCGTAACCTAAAGTATAGCTGTGTTTGAAGGTTAATTCATAATCACCGAGTTTTACGACTTTCTCGGATTTTTCTTGGTCAAAGAGAACCCCTTCAATTTTATCCTGACCATGATGAGCCGTTATTACAGGCATCAGTTGATCCAATAAACTGTAAACTTTTCCGAGGGGCTCTTTTGCCGGATCAGTCACCGATTCAATCGAAAACGGTGAAAAACCGATTGCCTCATAATGTCCGAAGACGAATGCGGCTTTGGCGGCCACGGTATTATCAAAAACGTGTTCGGGAATGAACAGCGGATTACCCTGACGGGTGTACAGATCGCTCCAGTGTTCAATATTCGGGAAATAAAAATCAGGCGACAGAAAATCGATCGCAGGCGCACCGGCTTTCCAGACATCCATCAAATGGGGAAGCGGACCGGCGCTCGGATATTGACCGGGTAGCCAGCCGGGACGATTCAATGCGGCGTTGACGTACATTGGCAGATTGTACACGGCTTTTCCCGCCTCGGCGATGGCATTGGTGAATTTCGCATAATACCAGGCCATGAAGATTTCATCGGTGTGCGGTCCCTTACCAAAGACGTCTTCCCAGGTTCCTGCTTCTTTATAGTGATTTTGCGCCCATCGCTCTTTCATCTCCGGTACCAGATTGTCCCTATTCTTTTTTAAATAGCGAATGAATTCGGCGGGCATTTTTTCCTGAAATTTCTTGTTGGCTAATGGGTGATAATCGCGGGCGGTTGGCAACATTCCAATTTCATTTTCAGGCTGGATCATGATGACAGTATTTTCATTTTCGTCAATTTCTTTGATATGTTTCAGTAAAGCCTGAAAGGCTTTCAGATCGGCTTGCAGGTTTTCCTCACTGAAAGGCGTCAAGATTTCATGGCTTTTGCCCTGATTGTCCTTTACTCTTGGAAATCTATCCTGGTTTTTTTTGACCCAGGACGGGGCGTGGCTTGACATGCTGTTTTTCCAGGAGCCAAACCATAGTAAAACCAATTTCAGTTCGTGCTTACGCGCCTCGGCAATCAGCTGGTCGTACAATTTGAAGTCAAATTTACCCTCTATCGGTTCGATCAATTCCCAATACACAGGCGCTAAAACCGTATTCAAATGCATGGCTTTCAACTTCGGCCAGATCGGTTCCATAAATTCCAGACTCGTAAAGGATGAGTTGCCCAGCTCTCCTCCCAGGATAAGAAATGGATTGCCGTCAACGATTAATTGCGTCGCCCCGCCGCGCTTTTCCAGATGGGGGATATTGATTCCTTTTTGAGCATTCAGAGAATTTGAGGCAAAAACAGAGAGCAAAATCAAGCACATGCAACGTATTGTCAATTTCGTAAAAACATTCATGGTTAAACTCAACTTATAATGTAAATATATCATTAACTCTGACTTTGGGGAAACATTCAAATAACAATCGCTTAGTTTATCAACGAATCAGCCTGCCCGCAGAACGGGCAGGCTGATCGTTTTGATAAATATTTAAAAAACTGCTAGCTCATTTAAGAAGCATGAGTTTTTTAACACTGACAAAGTTGCCAGCCTTGAGTCTATAGATATAAACTCCGGAAGGCAGATTTGCCGCATTGAAGTTAATCGTATAATAACCGGCATTCATATGACCATTGGCCAGCTTAGCTACTTCCCGACCCATTAAGTCATAGACAACCAGATTAACGTCGCTATTCTTCGGTAAATCGAAACGAATAGTAGTCGTCGGGTTGAATGGATTCGGATAGTTCTGCTTCAGAGCATAGACCTTCGGCAATTCCGGATTAGCATCTTCAATACGATCAATGTGAGCACCACGAGCTACTTCAATCTCAATCAGATTCAATTGCGTAGTGGTCGAATTATTGATCGCGAAAGCGACGCTATTGAATTTTTGTGCAGGAGCCATCACCGGAATAATATGAGTTGCCGCCCAGTAGTATGTTCCATCAGTTTTTGACAGAGTTGCTTTTACAATATTGCCGATTGATTGAGGAGTAATCGAAATGGCAAAATCGTATGTTCCAGCTCCAGCAACACCTTCAACAGGATCCTGAAGCGGAGCACCGAGTGTAATGCCATTACTACTAGTGATATCCCACCATTTATCATTGGCGACGATACCCCAGGTCCCTTCGCCATTCGACCAGCTGGCAATATTTGATCCACTAGGTGGTACAAACAGATAACCGGAATGAGCTCCGTCTGTTCCGTTCCATACTAAGTTGGAATCCAGGTCCGGATCAACACTGACTGCACCGGCGCTATCGCTGTAGAATAAACCATAGCGCATACTACCTACATCCTGGAAGCCACCACCGACCAGCTCGATTTGTCCGCGGATTATCAATGCGCGGTTAGCTTTTGTGGATAGTTCAAACGGCTCCAGAAAACCACCCCGGATAGCCGACCAACCAGTAGGTGCGGATGTGCCGCCAATGGATACATCGCCGACAAATTCACCCTCGGTCAGGTCCCAACCGCCGAGGTTGTCGCCACTGAATCCCCATTTATCGATATAGTAATCTACCCAAGGTTTTTCTGTGAGTGTGATTGGAGCGCCGTAGTCAACCTGAACTTCCGTCAGATTATAACCAGTGCAGTTGATATCACCCATATTATTGTCAAATCCCAGGCAGAAACCGTTTATTTTATCCGTTACAGCCTCTGGATCTTCGAATATGGCGCCAATCCAGTAAGTGGTTTGCTCACCGGTAAACTGTTTCTCGAAATAATAGCGGACTTGATTACTGCCGTTAGGTAGTTTATGGACTGACATTTTGAAATTGTAGATGCCTTGCGTGATGATAGCACGGGCGGGAGCATGCATGACGTCTCCCCTAGTCATAGTACCGCCACTCCAGGTGCTGACCCAGCTGCCGCCGTTGACCGACCATTGAGTGCCGTTTCCGCCCTGACCGCTCTGCCGGTCATTTGTACCGCTGTTGGGGCTGAACATATAGCCATGGGCGTAGTTTTCTTTACCACTCCAGGTGACGTTGTAATAAGTCGTATCTTCTCCGGCGATTGCCTGAGTTGAGTCGATCTGTAACACACCGATACTGTCATGATAGAAGAATCCGTAGCGGATCGGAGCCCATACATTAATATCGTCTCCGACAACTTCCATGCTACCGCTGACGATGACTGCTTTTTCGGTAGTAAATTCCACCGGTTCTACAAAACCACCGCGAACAGCCGCCCAGTTAGTGCGCGCCGGCGTACCGGACATTGAAACATCGCCGACAAATTCGCCAACCTGCATTCTCCAGCCACCCCAACGTCCGGGAGCAGTTCCCCAATCACTTATATAGTAAGGTTGCCAGGGTTTTGGAGTTACAATAATTGGATTACCATAGTCGACTTCCACTTCCATCAGATTGAAGGCGGTGAGGGTCGTATTCTCAGCGCCATTGCCGGGATTCTTGGCAAAGTAAATACCGTTAATCTTATCTGTGACTTTACCAGTGTCTATAGCCGTTCCACCGAACCAGTAGCTGGTCTGTTCACCTGTATATCTTTTCTGAAAATACCAGCGGACTTCATTGGTACCATCTCCGAGATCCTGTACCGACATGGCAAAATCATAAGTGCCCTGGGTGATTTTAGCGCGTGCCGGCTGTGGCATGACAACACCCATGGTCATTGTGCCGCCGCTCCAAGTGCTTACCGGACTGCCGCCGTTGACCGCCCATTGGGTGCCGTTACCACCCTGACCGCTTTGCAGATCGTTCGTGCCGCTTTGGGGTGAGAACATATAACCATGAGCAAGATTCTCTTTACCACTCCAGGCCAGGTTATAGTAGGTCGTATCAACACCGGCAACCGCCTGAGTCGAATCTATCTGAAGCGCACCGGCACTGTCATGATAGAAGAAACCATAGCGTAATGGTCCCCAGGTATCCAGACCGTCGCCAACAAATTCGATCGAACCGCGGACAATAACCGCTTTACTAGTCTTGATTTCCAGCGGTTCAAGAAATGCTCCACGGACGCTTGCCCAACTGCCGGTGGGCGGACCATCGCCAAACATTGAGACATCGCCGACGAAGTCGCCCTTCTGTAGTCGCCAGTTGCCCCAGCGACCACCCATAGTGCCCCAAGCATCAATATAATAGGGTGACCAGGGCTTCTCGGGAACAGCGATCGGTGCACCGAGATAAGCGTTGACATTGGTCAGGAGAACACCGGTAATAGTTGTGTTTTCAGCACCATTACCACCATTTTTTCCAAAAACGATGCCATTGAATTTCGTCGTAACATATCCGGTATCAATCACGGTACCGCCGAACCAATAGCTGTTGTCCTGTTTTACCATATAGAATCTGACTTCATTGGTACTATCGCCCAGATCCTTTACTGAAAATGCAAAATCATAAATACCTTGAGTGATCTTGGCGCGTGCCGGAGCTGGATTGATGTCACCCATAGTCATAGTGCCGCCACTCCAGGTGCTCAGCGGACTGCCACCTTTTATCGCCCATTGAGTGCCGTTACCGCCCTGACCGCTCTGTTTGTCGTTCGTACCACTGTTAGGACTGAACATATAGCCGTAGGCACCGGCTTCTTTTCCACCCCAGCGGGCTGAATCGGTTCCTGCGTACAGGACCGTAGCGGCGCTATCATGGTAAAATAATCCGTAACGCAATGGTCCCCAGGTGTCCAGATCATCACCGGTAAATTCGATTTGCCCCGTGACAACAACCGCATCGGTGGTGGTAGCCTCAAGAGTATCAGGTAAAGCGCCACGGATAGCCGCCCAACCACTGGGCGGACCGTCGCCGGTTATATTGGCATTTCCAGCTTCACCAACCGCTATTTTCCAACCCCCGATTCTTCCGTTAATGAATCCCCAAGTCGTGAGAGGACCTACAACTGGGGGTGGTTCAATACCCAGATCGACATTATCAGCATACCAGATGGTGGTCAATCCTGAGCCGCCCTGATCACCAGTCGCGGCGCAGTTGATCCCGAAGGCAATATAGACGGTTCCTGTCATCTCGGCACTCCCGGTAATATCAATAGTGATATCTTCCCAGGCAGTCGAGGCGCCGCTGGCGCGGTTCCAAGTGCCGATCGCATTCTCGGCCACATTTGCAAACTGGGCGGTAGGCATCGCCTGATACGCTTCCACTTTGATGTCTTTCCAGCCGACATCACCCTGCTGAAAATAGGCTTTGAACTTAAACTGAGGATAATCCGCCAACGTCTTACCTGCCGGTAGAGTAAACTCAAGCACCGGGGCCGAATTGTAATTATTCGGCGTGAACTTTAGGACCTTATTACCCGAGGATACCGGATCATCAGCTACTTCGGCTACCTGAGTGCCCCAACCGATAGCATCAATTGGATCACCGATAGTCATGTCCTCAAAGTCAATTACCTGCGCCTGTACCGTCACTCCACCGAGTACCATCAGTGCTATAAGCACTGTAAAAAACGCATTAACTTCCTTTCTCATTGTTTCACTTCTCCTTTCGTTGTTTCAATATAAAAAATAACAAATCTGCCATCATTTCTACAGCTGTACTGTAGTAAAATGTTCTCTTTAGACTCACCTCCTTTTCTAATTTCATTCATGTTTATCACTACTTTACCTAAATATTCTAAATATTTTAATCATTTAATAAGTACTAATTTCTTTGTAATATTGATCCCTTCCGACTTCAAGTTGTAGAAGTAGATACCACCAGCCAGACCGGCGGCATCAAAGGTAGTCACATAATCACCGGCCGGTCGAATACCATCATACAATGTTGCAACTTCCTGCCCGAGAGTGTTGTAGACTTTCAGAGATATTCGGGCTTCCCTGGGAACCGTATATCTAATCTGAGTAGTCGGATTAAAGGGATTCGGGTAATTCTGATTTAAGGTGAATTTAAAAGGTTGGCCGGTTTTTGGCGGCTTGATAGCAACATCCGGGCTATCAGGATGCTTACCGGTTTCCAGCCATTCGGCAATTTTGGCTCTTTCAAGATCAGCCTGAGCTAACCAGGCAGTATAGTGATCTGTCGCGCCTTCCCTGATAGCCGGATTCCACCAATTATACAGATCACCCAGCGGAAAGCCACCCATTCCGGCGGTTGATAAAGTGGCATTGGTATAGGCTAAATTTTCGGGCAGCGGCCATACCTGATCTTCCCCGGCTTGAACATCATAAGCCCACATTGTATCCTGAGCCGTACCCCATTTCTCATTCAGCCACCATTTGAGAAGG
Source organism: Fidelibacterota bacterium (assembly GCA_023229045.1). GTDB lineage: Bacteria > Fidelibacterota > UBA2242 > UBA2242 > UBA2242 > JAGNGI01. The sequence goes on along the minus strand of JALOAB010000008.1, from coordinate 19,481 downwards.
TCTAAATTAAGAGGCGCTACAATTAAGCCAGGATTCAATGTATCAGCCAGACCAGCCCGTTTAAGACTATATATATCATATAATGCGGCTTTATTCATATACGGAAAGGCTTTTTTGGTCTCATCAGTCGTTTCATCAACGTAGGTCGAGTCAAAATAATTGGTTGTCGCACTATCGAGCATCGGACGCGGATATGGAATCATATCAAACAGACGCTGATTGTACTGTCCCTGGCTATAAGGGCAGCCGAGAGTACCTGTGAGACTCAATTTCGGCCGCCAACGCTTGACTGAATCAGGATCATTCTCATTATAAAATTCCCAACCGCCGTGCATCCAATCCACCAGCCAATCATCGATATAATAGGCATTATGAGCAAACAGAATCCGACGTTCCTGATCGGTAAATGTAACAAATCTGATTGAATCAGCAGGCGTTATCGTAACTGTCGCACTGGCCGGATTGGTTCCCTGAGCGGGTTGAAAACCCATCATAAAGGCGTTGACAAACAGGGAGTTAGTTACATTTAGTTTCAACCACCAGCCGCTTTCAAGCGAAAACATTACTACATTGTAAAAAGTACAATGATTGAAGTGCACGTTTTCACTCCAATTAGTACCCTCCTGCATCAGGACATAGCCCATATTAGCAAACGTGCAGTTTTCAAAAGTGATGTTTTCTGTGTGGTAACCGGATACATCGAACGGGAAAGAAACCGCCCGACCGTAGTACATAAAATGCTTGTCTACACAGTTGCGGAAATAACAGTTTTTAAAAGTACCATTAAAATGTTTACTTCTGACGCAGATTGCCCCTGAAGAAGTTACCCTGGGGCAAGGCATCCATTCAAAAATGCAATTTTCAAAATAACCGATCTCCGTTGAATCGTCCGAGACACCCAAGGTATCGCCGTCAAACACAATCGGAGTACCAGTCTGAACACCGGCGGCATCGGCAAATCTGACCCAAACGTTTTTCATATACAGGTCTCCATAAACCGCGATCAAGAAATCTTTATCTACGGCATCGCTGTTTGTCCATACTATTTGAGGTGGAGCGCAATCTTGAACGTTTCCAATCGGCTCACCAACGATTTCGAGAGTATTATCGACCGGGACTTTAATCGTACCAGTCAGGACGTAATAGTCGTAGGCTTTGAGCCTGAAAACGGTATTGGACAGCGTACCGTTATCGATCGCACTCTGGATCGCATCATTCAGACTACCTTCTGCACCACCGCCTGGGCTATAAATCCCTAAGACATCGGTAGTATCTTTGGCTGATAGCGATACGACAAGGATTAAAAAACAAAAAGACACTAATAACAATCGTTTCATAATTGTAATCTCCTTAAATTTTTACTTCACAATTTTTCTTTTTTAATATTCATAATTACTTCGGCTAAAGCCTTAATCTGATCCCAAGATTTGCCGTGGTTCCGTAATTCTTAATATTTGTGAATCCGTCAATTGTCGTCTGTGCTGAAGAGTTGATTTCGTTATTGATATTGATTATATCCAAATAAATTTCAGATCCGAAAAAGGGTAGCTTTTGCCGTACCGAAGCATCCAGCCTGAAATAGTCCTTAGTGTATCCATCCTGCTCGGGGAAAGCTCCGATCCGACTAACCGAATTTCCCTGAAATAAAAATGAAATGCGGGCAGAAAAACCTTTAATTTCATATCCGATATAGGCATTCACCACATCGTTCGGCTGGTAAATTAACCGTCCTTTACGAGTTGTATAAGTTACATATGATATACGAGGTAGCGGTCTTGGAGGATAAACCGTTGTATCATCGTATATTGGATAAGTAGCTTCCGACTCTATCATCGTATAATTTATTCCAAGAATTATACCGTCCAGCCCTTTCGGGAGATACCATAATCTGGTCTGTAAATCAAATTCCAGTCCTTTGACATAGGCTGGAAAGAGACTGTTTACATAGGTATGTAAAGTCCCCCCTAAATCGGGTTTATAACTCAAAATATTCAAATCTTCGTCGTGGCGTGATTTAAGACCATCATAAAATGTGGAATCATACATTTTATAACTTGATGAGTATGTAAAATTCTTGACTTCTTTATAAAATAATCCGACAGAAAAAAGACCTATTTTATTACCATGGAATGTTAGATTGAAATCATGATTATAAGCTTGGGCCGGTACTAAATCTGGATTGCCGGCATTGATGCTTGTCCTGGGATTATTATATGTAACTTTTGGTGACAGTTGGTGATAATCAGGTCTGGCAAGCGTTTGAGTATACGCATAACGGATATCCATCCACTTTGAGGGACTGTATTTTGTCTGCACCATTGGTAGAATAAATTCATTTGTAGGTCTGGTCGTAACCGTGTCAATTTGCTGGGAGGTCGGTTCGCGCTGGTCGTACATATTGTAGGCAGTATATTTCGATTCCATTTTTTCATATCTGGCTCCACCAACGACCATAATATTACGATACGTCAATTCTGACATGACATATCCAGCATAATACTTTTCCTCATAATAATAAGTATTGGCCAGTCTTTGAAATGGTCCATTGAACCAACCCCCGCTCAGTTGCCCAAAAGATTGCCCCGTCCATTGCGGTGAACTGGCTAAATAGTTCGCCATCGCTGTCGGCATATTCGGATCACACGCATACCAGATTTGCCCAAACTCATTCTTTAAAAATGAGCGCGTATAGTGAGAATCACCGATAAAATTGGAGCCGGTAAATTTAAAATTCGGATCATATTCAATCCCAAATTCTCTTTCAAGATCATCGATTAATGCATCTGTGAAATCATTCCCGCTCCGAAGTTGAGCATAAGGCGTCTTTTGGTCATTACTGTTATCCTGATTATAATACTGACCACCTATTTTTATATATCCTAATAGGTTTCTTCCAAAGCTGTATGGCACTTTAAAATCTAAAGTTAGCTGGTCTTTGCTTTCTTTATAAAGAGAACTAAATAGATTAATATTATCCAGCTGAATTTGATCATATATCGGATAATTAACGACTTTTGTATTAACGACATTTGAATCTAGTAAGTCCTCAGGCTTTGTATTCGGTGGGATATTCGTACTGACTGCTGTACCAGGTGATTTGAACTGCAGATATGGCGATTCCGGTAAATTATTCTTTGATGATGTCCGAGCATATTTCAGATCCATTTTTACCCATCTGAAGTCATAATCAAAGCTAATTGAGTTAACAATTAAATCTGTGGTATTCACTCCATTACGATAATTAAAATAGATCAATCCGTCAGCATAATGTAAGACGGTATTTATATCAGTAAAATCCGAAACAAGTCTAGTTAGCATGTTAACAGATTTAATCGATCCGTTCGGTAGTTTATAATCAATGATTAGATTGCCGCCATAGCGTTGCCGTGTTTCGACATGTCTATTCAGCGTAGTGTTATTTACTATAACTGGTCGAAACCCGGTCGTATCTGGCCGTTTTTCTGTAATATCATATACGGAATTCATATTATCGGCATCGCGGTCATATTTTTCAGCATTCACCAGAATATACGCTCCCAAATTGTCATTAAAAAACCGCTGGCTAATCGATCCTACCGCTCGATAATTTCCGAAATTTCCAGTTTTGGCTGTGTATCCGGATTGCCACATAAGATCATAATGCAATTGTGACGGAGCTTCTCTTAATTCCATGTTTACTGAGCCGCCGATCGAATTGGCGTTCATATCCGGAGTGAGCGATTTAAAAACCGAGATAGACTTAATCATATACGGCGAAATCATCGAAAGATCAACACTGCGATCATTCGAAATACTGCCTGACGTATTAGATAGAGCAGATACTCCCATCTGGGTACTACCGGTCGAGGATAGTTTAACGCCCTCGACTGAAACCGCATTATATTGCGGTGCAAGGCCGCGGATGACCACCTTATTGGCTTCACCGGAACTTTCCAGAGTCGATACGCCTGGCAGGCGACTGAGAGCCTGGGCGGCGTTGAAATCCGGCAATTCCTGAATACGCGCTTCGGAGACGATACTGGAAATTTTATCAGAGGCTAACTGTTGGTTGATCGCCTGCATTTGTCCCAAAGCCTGGGCGGTTACGATTACTTCCCGACCTTGTAAAACCTCCGGCTCGAGCCCGAAATCTCGGCGGATAGTACCGCCCAGTGGAATATTTACATCCACGTTGAGAGGTAAATATCCGATGTATGTAACTACGACGGTCTGTGGACCATCGGGTGCATTCGAAATTGAGTACATTCCATCCGCATCCGCCGCCGTGCCGATGCTGGTGCCTTTGATAACTATGTTTGCAAATGATAACGCATCTTTGGTATTCTTGTCGAATACTCTGCCTCTAATTGTTCCTCTGGCGAAAAGTGGTTGGGCTGTCAGGCTAATGATCAATCCCCCGAAGACTAATGTCTTACTTATGAAACTCTTACCAGCCCCGCTTAACAGTGAAAATGACGCCGTTTTAAAAAGATGAGATATTCTATTCATAACCCCACGTCCTCATTTTTTTCTTTGTCTCTGGTTGGGTAAAGCCTCGCGAATCAATCAAAGAACGATTTTATTTTAATCATTAAAAGATTAAAAAACAACCTCGCCCTGTATTTGATCCTATATAACCCCAGTAATCCACCGCTTTTCCAAACAGGATTTTTGCCTTGATACTGAATCCCATGTCTCACTAATTCGCATCAGTTCAATATTAATTGAACCGGTTTAAGAAGTCAAGGAAAAAAATCAGATTTTTCGATTTTTAATCATTTTTTTTATATCTATCCCAAGTTTTCAAGATACGGATAAACATTTGCAGACTACGGATAATGATCTTCATACCATATCACCTGTCAAAGCTTGACCTAAAAATTGTTGCACTCCTGATTGATAATCAGTATTATTCAACGTGTTTCTGATTTTCTCATTCCTTAAAATAATGATGAGAGATTGCCTTTTAATAATCAAACTAAAAAAAGACTTTTGTCAGGAGGAGCCATGCCCAGAATTCAAAAATCACTACTGATCGTCAGCGGAATCTTACTCTTACTAATACTTAGCAGTTGTTTCATTCCGGAGAATTTTACGACTAAAGTGCAAGTCAGAAAAAACGGGGATTTTATATTCATTTATAATGGAAATCTGGCCTTCGCTCCTGCGCTTTCCGCCATAAAAGAAGGTTCAATCTCAAAAAAAGATGAGAAATCCCTCAAAGACTGGGTTACAGAACTTAAGAAAGATCCAGACTTTAAAGCGGTTCGCTATATTGGTGATGGTCGCTATAAGGTTACCGTTGAACACACCGGCAAAGCCGGCGAAAAGTATCATTTTATATCTAAAGATATGAAAATTTTCAGTATCGAAAGCCAACCGGACCGAACGCTTAAAATCTCCGCTTTCGAACTAACTGAAAAAGATCTTAGTCAATTGCAAGCCATCGACGCCAAAGTATCCGGTAATCTGAACGTTTCAGTCGAAAAAGGAGTTCAGATTGTTAAGCATAACGCCGATATCCAGCCAAAGACTTTTAATCCGTATGGCGATTATCAGTGGGATATAAAAAAACCAGGTCAGGCTCCGCTTATTATCCTGAAACCTTAAATAAAATCTATAGCAAAATATTTCAAATTTTCGGCGGCGGCTTTCAAAATTTGTTTTGATCAATCTTTCAGCTTGAAAGCAAACGATATAAACCTTATTTTATGCCAAGAGGTGTAAATATGGATAGAAGAAAATTTATCAAAACCAGCGCTGTACTGACCGGCGGAATCATGCTGGGAGTTCCCCGGATAATGGGAAAAGAAACCCAAACGGTCGATTTAGTGCTGGTCAAGAACGGTCAGATTGTTGAGATGATCCGTAAAACACTGGATATGATGGGTGGAATGTCACGTTTTGTCGCGAAGGGTGACTATGTCTTGCTTAAACCAAACCTGAGCTGGGACCGCGCGCCGGAATATGCCGCTACCACCAATCCCGAATTGGTCGCTGAAATTGTCCGGCTCTGTTTCGAAGCTGGAGCCAAAAAGGTAGTGATTCTCGATAATACCTGCAACGAAGCCCGACGCTGTTACGATGCCTGCAAAATTCCGGAATATGCCCGGCAAGCCGGCGCCGATGTCCGCTTTGTCCGCGAAAACCAATTTGTCGAAACTCAGATTCAAGACGGTACGCAAATTAAAAGCTGGCCAATCCATCAGGAAGTTTTCAACGCCGACAAACTGATCAATATCCCCATTTTAAAACATCACGGAATCTCCGGCATTACTTCCGGTTTCAAGAATATGATGGGACTGCTGGGTGGACAGCGCGGTCGTATTCATCGCCCCTTCCCCGAAAAAATCGTCGATATCAACCGGGCGATCAAACCGAATCTGACTATCATCGACGCCATTCGCATTCTGCGACGCAACGGACCGGTCGGCGGCGATTTGAAAGACGTTGAGCAAATGAACACGATTCTCGCTGGTACCGACCGCGTCCTGGTGGATGCCTGGGCGGCGAGAATTTTCGATCTTGATCCACAATCGCTGGAATACTTGAAACTAGCCCACGCGGCCGGCATGGGACAGATCGACACCGACAAATTCAAACCCGTCATCTATTCCTTTAAAGCATGAGAATCAAACCGTTAACGTGGCGGAAAATTTCACAGATCTTTTTCTTTCTGCTATTCACCTTAACGATCTTGCAGGCGACTTACCCTTTTAAACCCTGGATACCGCCTGAACTCTTTCTCTGGTTAGATCCACTAACAGCCCTGACGACCCAGATCGCCGGACGGTTTTTCGATGCTATATTTTTACTGGCGTTGATCGTTTTCATCAGCCCGTTAATTTTTGGTCGGGCATTTTGCGGTTGGGTGTGCCCGCTGGGGACTATGATCGACGCCAGCGATCACATCCTGAAACCTAAAAAACGGAACTGCTACAGGAAATGGCGATTCCTTAAAATAGCGCTACTGGTCGGGGTAATCGTATTGGCAATTTGTGGCGTTCAATACGCCTGGCTGTTAGACCCCTTGCCGATTGCCTGGCGCTCGCTGGGCGTGATCGGGATGGCGTTATTCTTCCTGTTGTTCGACACTATTCTAAGTGGTTTAATCGGGATTGGCGTTTTCCCCGATGCCCTGCTGAATTTTCAGGATAAACTGATCGGCTTCCTCTTTCCGGTCGGGAATCCAAGCTTTAACGGTTTGGCGGCTCCGCTGATTATTTTTCTGGTCATCCTCGGTTTGAGCAGATTAAGTCGTCGCTTCTGGTGCCGCTATCTCTGTCCGCTGGGAGCCCTGCTGGGCTTAGTCGCCCGCCTCAGTCCGCTACGCCGGATCGTCGATAGCGAAAAATGCACCGCGTGTGGCATTTGCCAACATAATTGTAAATTGGATGCAATCGAGTCCGACTTCGTGACGACCGCTAAGTCCGAATGTATTCTCTGCCTGAATTGTAAAGACGACTGCCCAACCGATGCGATTAGTTTCGGCTGGCGCTCGCCCCGGCAGATGATGAATAAAATCGATCTATCCCGGCGGGCATTCATCGGAACCAGTCTGACCGCCCTGGCTGGCGCTGGATTTTTATCCATTAATAAAATCAACCCGCGTCAAACCGACCGCTTGATCCGACCGCCCGGCGCATTAATCGAAGACGAATTTCTCGAACGCTGTATTCGTTGCGGCGAATGTGTGCGCATCTGCTCTACATCCGGAAAATGCCTGCAATTATCCATTTTGGAAAGCGGACTGGAAGGATTTTTGACGCCCCTGACTCAATACCGGCGTGGTTATTGCGAATACAATTGTAATCTCTGCGGGCAGATTTGTCCGACCAAAGCTATCCAGCCGCTGGATAAAACCGCCAAGCAAAAGTACAAAATGGGACACGCAATTTTTCTCAAAGACCGCTGTATCCCGTATCGGTTGAATGAAGATTGTCTCGTTTGCGAAGAACATTGCCCGACGCCCGACAAAGCCATCAAGGTCCACAAACGCGAGTATGTCGATCCGGTCTCCGGTGAAAAGCGCGTTATCAGTTATCCCTACATCGATGAGACGCTCTGCATCGGTTGCGGAATTTGCGAGAATAAATGCCCACTGAACGGCGAGGCCGGCGTGATTGTAATCCGCGAAGGCGAAGAAAGGTTGTACATATGAAAACAGCTATACCAATATTGATTGCTTTGCTTTTTTTCAGCGGTTGTGCCGCCCGTAAATATTCCATTCGCCCGGACGATCTGTCTGACTGGCAAATGGTCGAACGCCAGGTTTATTCGAACCAGAACGATTTGAAAAAAGCATATGGCAACAACAGCCAGATGTTGCTCGGCTATCAGGTTAAAAAAGCGGTTATCCAGACTCTGCGTAGCGCGGACTACAAGGAAATTAAAGTCGAAATTTTCATCACAACCGATGAAGCCAACGCCCGCAACTTATATCGCCGTTATCAGTCGATTACCAAAGTGTTGATCGGAACCGAAGGCAGTCAAACCCCGGGATTCGTATCATTTTATCGTGGCAATAATTTCGTGCGCATCACTGCCATGCGAAATCTGACCGGCAAGGATCAATATTTAATCGACGTCGCTCGTGCCATTGATAAAAAACTGATGTAGTATTATGTCAATTTCGCGCCGACAATTTTGCGTGCAAGTCGGAACCGGAATAGGCGCATCGCTTTTCGTTCCGCGTCTGCTCCGATCCAGCCTGGCAAAATCGCCAGGCGATTCCAAACCTTATATCCGGTCTGCGCGTTACTATACCACACTATCCGACGGCAAAGTCCGCTGTCTGCTCTGCCCGCGCGCCTGTCTGGTCGCCGATGGTAAGCGCGGTTACTGCCGGGTGCGTGAAAATCGGCAGGGCGTTTACAATACTTTGATTTACGGGCGACTCTGCGCGATCAATAACGACCCCATCGAGAAGAAACCGCTCTTTCATTTCCTGCCGGGCACTAAGGTTTTATCAGTCGCCACGGCTGGCTGTAATCTGAAGTGCAAATTTTGCCAAAATTGGAATATCTCACAGGTGGCGCCGGAAGACGTTCCTTTTGAATATTATACGCCCGAAAAATTGGTCAGCCTGGCCAAACGAATCAATTCCCCGAGCATCGCCTTCACCTATACCGAGCCGACCATCGCAACCGAATATATCGTCGACACCGCCAAAATTGCAAAGGCTAACGGGATTCATACCGTGATGATATCCAACGGCTATATCAATCCCGAACCACTCCGCGATTTATGCGGCGTTCTCTCGGCGTACAAGGTTGATTTCAAAGCATTCTCCGACGCTTTTTATCGGGATATCACCGACAGCACTCTGCAACCGGTACTGGACACTCTGATTCAAATCAAACAGAGTAGCCTCTGGCTGGAAATCGTCAATCTGGTGATTCCGACTCAGAACGATTCGCCGGCCGAATTTCGCCGGATGTGCGAGTGGATAATGCAAAACCTCGGACCGGACGTGCCGGTTCATTTTACGCGCTTTCACCCTTTATATTTAATGGAGAACCTGCCGCCGACGCCTGTTAAAACACTCGAAACAGCCTACAACATCGCCCGTGAGTGTGGCTTACGTTTTGTTTACGTTGGCAATGTTCCGGGGCATGCCACGGAAAGCACCTATTGCCCGAACTGTGGAAGAAAAGTCATCGAGCGCATTGGCTATCAACTGCGTGCTGTGGCACTGAAGAACGGCAAGTGCCGGTACTGTCAAACTGACATTCCCGGTTTTTGGAGTTAATCATGAAAAATGGAGTGTTTACTATGCTACTCTCATTATCAATGTTAGCTGGATTTTCAATCGCTCAGGAGCGACCGGCATCCAACGCGGGCGCCTTCTACCCGGCAAAACCGGCTGAAATCACGGCGCAAATCACGGCTTATCTGAAGCAAGCCGGAGCACAAACCCTGCCGCACCAACCTTTTGGCATTATCGTTCCGCATGCCGGATACGTTTACAGTGGACCGGTGGCGGCTTATGCCTATCGCGAAATTAAAGGGCACAAGTATGATGCCATTGTTATCCTGGCGCCCTGTCACGTCGAGTATTTTCCGTTTGCGGCGATCTATCCCGGAGATGCTTACCTGACGCCGCTCGGCAAGGTAACGGTCGATAAAAAACTGGCCGCCGAATTTGCCACCGCCGATGGTCTGGCAAAGTTTTCCGATAACGGTCACGTCGGACGGCGATTCGAACGCGCCGAACACAGCCTGGAGGTTCAACTGCCATTTCTGCAAACCGTGCTTCCCAATACTCCGATTGTGCCGATCATAATCGGAACTCACGACTGGGCAGTATTGAACTCACTGGGTAAACGGCTGGGCGAATTGCTGACTAAGAAAGACATTCTGATCGTGGTTTCCAGCGATTTTTCCCATTATCATTCTTATGCCGATTGCCAGAAAATCGACCAACGCGCCGTCGAGCGGCTTAAAGAACTCAACGCCCGGTCATTTTACGATGGATTAGTCAGCAAAGCCTACGAAGCCTGCGGCGGCGGACCGATCACGACTCTCCTGATTGCCGCCCAGCAAATACAAAATCAACAGATCGAGATTCTGAATGTCGCCAATAGCGGCGACGCTCCCTATGGCGATAAGTCAGCCGTTGTCGGCTACATTGCGGCCGCACTCTACCAGAATCCGAAAAGTAAAAAAGAGGTTAAAGCCACCTCCGCTGACCAACTAAACAAAAGCGATCTTACCAGGGAAGAGCAACTCTTCCTTCTCGATCTGGCTGAGAAAACTGTCGCCGCCGCCGTCAATAAAAAACCTCTGCCGGCTCCACAAGACGTGCCGGAACGCCTGAAAGTCAAGCGCGGCGCTTTCGTCACTCTCGAGAAAAATCACGAACTGCGCGGCTGTATTGGCTACATTCTACCGATTTCACCGCTCTACCAAACCGTAATCGAGATGGCGCAATCCGCCGCTCTGGACGATCGGCGCTTCTCGCCGGTTTCACCCGGCGAGCTGAAGAATATCACCGTCGAGATTTCCGTGCTGACCGTTCCGGAGACGATCACCGATCCGTCCGTGATTGAAGTCGGCAAGCACGGCATCATCCTGAAACGCGGTTATTCTCAGGGTTTGCTCCTGCCGCAGGTGGCTACCGATTACGGCTGGGACCGCGAAACCTTCCTGGAACACACCTGCCTGAAAGCCGGATTGCCGCGCAACGCCTGGCAGGATAAAAACACCGAAATCCAGGTCTTCTCAGCGCAGGTGTTCAACCGCGAAACGTTTGACAACGACAGTGATTAGTTAGGCACAAAATAATTGATACGTATATTAATTGATACAGGTGTTTGGATAAGTTATCTTGGTCAGAGAAAGATTGATACAAATAATCGAGTAAAAAAGGCTCGGAAAGTTATCAATTACTTAAAAAATAATTCTGAAAAATATTCTATTTGCTACAGTGAGCGAACTATAAATGAGTTATATAATAATTCTGGGCAAAATGTCTTAGATAACTATACCTTAGTTAATTCTCATATCTTTAATGAAAATTGGGAAGAATGTCATCTAATATGGAATAATATAAATTCTATTTGGGGAGATAAAACTGAATCAAATATCGGAAATACACTTAAATCTATATTACCCGATAAGACCAAAAAAAATAACAGAAATGATAGAGGAATTTATGGAGATGCAATTATTGAGAATTGTAAAATAATCATTCATGAAAATCCGAAAGATTTTACAAAATTTACTTCTGATGCAGAAAAGAGGAAAATTATTCTAATAGATTTATTCTCATACTCAGTAAAGCATGCAATAAAAATAATTGAGTCATTATAAATATGTGTTTAATATATCTATACAAAACATCAAATAATTTATACACTCAATGTAAATAATAAATAAGATAATTATAAATGGATAACAATTATAAAACATTACTTAAAAACAAGGTGATTTCCATTTTGAAAAATGATTATCACAATTATAAATCTCAAAACCTATCTCTTTCTGCATTAGCGTTATATCAGATCGATAAGGATATTAGAAGTGAAATAATAAGTAATTACTACAACTATAACACAAAAAGTAAAATACAATTGTCTAAACTGTTCATTACGGATAAAAACCTTCCATCACATTTTATACTGAATATAATAGAAAAAGAAAATTCTGCTCAAGTCAAATCTCTTCTATATCTGCATTATAATTATCATATAATGAAAAAGCATTTTATTCCGACATTAATATCAAATTTTTATAAAGAAATAAATCCAAAAGTAAAAGAATCAGTTTTACGTGCAATTAGGACTCAGTTGAAAGAAAATTGCATAGATTTTTTTATTGATTTATTGAAAAACGAAAATGATAGAATGATTTTGTATACAGTACTCCAAACGCTTAGAAGCTTTAAAAATAAAAAAATACTGGAATCAACACTTAATTGGATAGAAAAAAAAGGCAGATATTATGATTTCAATATTTATCATCACGCATTATTGATTTTAATTGAGACTGGTGACAAATATTTACATAAAAGTACTTTTGAATCCCTTCTAAAAAAATCAAGTATTGACTTACGTACACCTTGGAATGAAGAAGTTTACGAAGCATGTAAAAGGTTTTACTATCCCGATTATAATTCAACTCAATTATGTAATCCGTTTAGAGAAATATCACTATATCCAAAAAATTATTTCGAACAAATTGAGAACATACTCAATTACGGATTAATACCTTTAGTACTGTCTGATGAATTAAATAATCAAAATGATAGAGATTATTTTATCGATTTAGTAAAATTTATTATAGATATTCTTAATACTGAAAACTCTTCGATAAAGAATATTATCGTTACAAAATGCCCCAATATTTTTATAAAATTTGAAGACAACATGTATTTCAATATTTTACAAGAGTTTTCAACACTGTTTGAATATCATAAAAAAGAAAGCACATGTAAAATATGTCGACTACACTTTGTTCATTTTTGGCCATATAAATCTTTTTATAGTACAAAGAATGAATTAATTATTTCAAAAGATTATTGTATTAAGCATAGATATATCGAGCTAAAACAGATTGCACAAAAATTAGTAGTAAGTGATTATTTAAGGTCAGTATGTCCTACATCAAGAAAAATTAATTTTATAAATAATGCGAACAAATATAAAGATATTAACAGTATATGGAAAAACGAAATATCAAAATGCAAGTGCGGTGAGCAAAATTTTCCATTAACGATTGATAATAAATGCCCATTATGTCATATGAAAAGTAATTCAAAAGTTAATAAGAATTATATAGATATATTAAATTCAATAAGTGAAAATAATTCTATTCATTATGATACATTTGAGGTAAGGATAGTTAATTATTATGCAATAATAGAAGTATTGAAAAATCATGATTATAAAAAATACGGAGAGGAGTATATTTTTGAGTCATATTTACGTGATGAACAGGAATTTATTTTATCGTGGTATATAGCCGAAAAAATATTTACAAAGGTTGAATACTATGATACCATTCAGTGGAAAAGCGAACAGAAAGCAATTGAACTGATTACGGAGATATTAAAAGCTGGGACAATTATACGTTACAAAACGTGGCCCTGGTTAATATCTCCAATTTCTGGGTACTGTATGAATGTTGATGCATATTTTCCTGAATTTAATATGGCCTTAGAATATCAAGGAAAACAGCATTTTGAACCAATAGAATACTTTGGTGGCATTGAATCATTTAACAATCAAATAGTTAGAGATATTCGAAAAAAAGAACTGCTTAAAGAACATGGAATTTATCTTATTGAAATAAAAGAAGTAGATTTAACCAAAGACAAAGTAAGGGTGAAATTAAATGAAATAAATATTAAAATACCAAACAATTATTTGGAGAAAAATTCTAAAGTGATCCGATGAATTTGAAATAGGTCGATTATTCCAGAGATTATTGGAAAATCATATGAATCGCCAGAAAAATCACTTTATCTTACACTTTAATCGTTTTTATTATTGATTACTCCGCCTATACATTTACAACGGAACATTCGGGCGGGCGAGTACCAGGTGACGCGTAAATCGTTAATGAGTAACGAAATTATTTTCGATAATTCCCAAAATGTTTTCTTGACCCAATAACAACAAATGACTATCAATGACAACACATGACCATGAATGACTCGCAACCCGTAACTCGCCCGCCTTTTCCGCTATCGCAAAAAACTCGGGCAGGCAACTCGAAACTGTGAACTTCAAACCGGACACTTGAAACGCAAACCAAAGAAAATTCTTGACATAATGAAGAATTCTGATTACAATTATTTTGCCTTTGGATTTTATTGGAATCGCGGAACGTTTTATTGGGGGGATTAAATTTTGAGCTCAACTGCAGAAAAAGACAATCTAAGATTTCCGGGACCACTCTGCGCTAATTATAAATTTTCTCAGTTTATCACGAATAAAATATGATTATTTAAACCATTATACGCAATATTATTGCGTGAATAATAGGTTATGGCCAAGCAAAAAACGACTCTGCATATAGACAAATGACATGAAAAGATTTTTGATAATCGGTTTTATGAGTATTCTTGTCTTACATAATTTGAAAGTGGCAAGAATCATTACGAATTTTGATATAGCCCGATGGTATCTTGATTCCGATTTGGTCTTGATTTGTAGTACCAACAAGATTGATACTTTGTTTTTAAGTCATCATGATTACTATACACCTGACAGTTTACGATTGACTTATGATTTGATTAGAGAAATTTACCACATTGATACAGATTCAGTTATAAAACCATGCAATAATCGACATATATCCAGTGATTCTATTTGCTCTCAAGATTTTTCCATAAATTATGCAAAGACAAAACAAGGTGAAGACAATAAAATTTATAGATTAAATGAACTTGGAGATACTGTTGGTGTAGATACTTTTAAGACTATGATAATGTACAATGATGATTATTCGGATAATAGTTACTTTCGACTTGAAAATAACAAAAAACACTTAGTAATATTATCTTCAAATCAGCACGGTTACATGATTGATTACGAAACAGAAATATCGGATTGGATTCTTGAATTGATTGCAGAGGTGAAAAATAAAGGACAATCATATATTGATGATTTTTTCAAGATGGACTGAAAAATATTTGAGAATAAAATTATTAACCGATTGATTATTGAAAAAAAAACCAATTATAAAAATTGCCAGGCCACAACAGCAGGTATATTTAATTGCCGGCGCCGTAGCACGCAGACAGTGCAGAAATTTTCTTACATTCGTGTAAACGGACAAGGCAGGGAAAATACATCGGCAACTAAAATATACCTGCGAACCGTTAGGCATTCCTCTCCTGCCTCGTCGCCTTACCAGACTATTACTGATAAATCTTGCTGATCTCCGATCGTGACCGCGACTGCGAAGACCAGAATCAGCGCCGGAATAATTCCCCAGACGGGGATAACAACCCCGGAGATCAGGTAAACACCCAGCGCCGAACCAAAAATATCGGCGGCATAGATCCGACCGGCCGTATTGGCGACTTTATCTTCCTGAGCTAAATAGGATTTTACCATCATTGGAAAAAAACAGCCGGCTACCAAACCGCCGCTGAATAATATCAATCCAACAAAAAGCGCCACCAATATCAACGACCACCCGCCGGTCAGCGGCAGAGTCAGCGCAATTGGTAGAAACAACCATAACAGCCAACCGTAGCGCCGAAAAACCGTCTCTGTTTTAGCCCATTTTAATTGGATGATCGCGCCCAGACCGGAACCCAGCATATAGGCGAAAGTCAGAAATACAATCCAGAGATAAACACTGCCGACCAGACTCTGGAAAATTATGACCGCGACCGATTCCAGCCCCATGATCCAGAAACCGACTCCCGCCATGCGCACTGCCGGATAGCAATTTTTGCGCCGGGCTATCAATCTGACAATCAGAATTAACGCTACAAAACCAATCAGCAAAGGGATAAAGCCAACCTTTCTTAAAACCGGGTAGACTTTTTTGATAAATCCACCTGTGCGTTGTCCCCAGAGGACGGTATCGTAGTAATATCCAATCGGTCGTGTGATGGTGTTAATCTCCTGTATTTCCGCTTCGGAGACCCGACTGGTCAGAAAATCGATTTTCCAGTCCGAAAGCCGATCCTGTAAAAAATAATCGTTGACATAAACCGTTTTAAGACCGCGTTTTTGCATGGTTTCAGCGATATACTCACGGTCATTCTTTAGAAGAAAATCACCTGCCAAGAGATGAATCGTCAATCCCGGAATCCAGGTCGTCTCCTTAAAAACCTTTAGGGTGGTATTTTCGATAATTTTAAGGAATTCAAGATGAGCGCTCTGTAAAAATTCCTCATCGCCCGGTAAATTCAACATCAGGACGCCCGTTGTCCCCATCTGCGCATGTACGGTTTCAAAAAATTCGCGGGTATAAAAGCGATTCCACTGGGCATTGACCGGTAGCGGAATATTCAAAAGAACCACATCGAATCGCTCGTCCTTCTTCCGTAAAAATAGCGTCGGGTCGGCATGGATCACCTTAATCGTCATATCAGCAGTGTCGAACGAGTCGAATTGGGTCACCATCTTATGCAGAATCCGATCCGGTTGAACGATCAAAATCTTTTCGACTGATGGATGACGTCCGATTTCACGGCAGATCTCGGCATTCCCGATTCCAATGATTAAAACCGAGCGCGGACGGGGATGATTCAATAATGCGAAATGCGTCCACTCCTCGGCTTTTTCGCGATTGCCGAATGTCCAGAGCGGCTGATCGTCGCCGTAGACCGTAATGTCCTCTGCGTAACGCACTGTATTCAGCGCCAGATGCGGCGATTCGCGCCCGATCAACGTCTGGAAAGGCGCCCATTTCCAGTTGGTGATCACTCCGTGAAAGATACTGGAAAGCAGAACAATCATCAGCGTTATTACAATTATCAGTCCCAGGCGCAGACTATTCGAACGCATGAATATCCAAATCGCTAAAACCATCATTAGCCAGACAATCACCAGCAAACAATCAAAGGTGCTAACTCCAAGCAGGATCAAACCGGCGAATAACAAACTGCCAAGCGCCGAGCCAATCACTTCCGCCGCATAAACCATATGTACCGGAGAAAATTCGGTCTTTATCTTTACCCAACTCACAATTAATGGGAAAAACAACCCATTGAGCCAGGCTGGCAAACTGAATAATACAAAAGTCCAGGCGAAAATCGTTCCGAGACCGCTAACCGTGCCGACGGGGATTCCGGCTATCTGGCGAACAAGAAAAAGCAGACCGGCAAAGATGATCAAAATAAATCCATACGATATCACAATAGCGGCTAGCCATTTTTCTGATATATTATGTCGTACCAGACGCGCTCCTATCAGACTGCCCAGTCCGGTCCAAACCAGCCAGTGTCCGAGCGCGATGCACATCGTCAGTTCATTGCCGTAAAAGGATTGAGCCGTCAGACGTAAATAGGCTACCTGCGCAATTATGGCGACGGCGCCCACAGTCACCGGCATCAAACCGAACTTCAGTACTGCGCGCTTTGTCATTTTTTCCTGATCATATTCAGATAATTTCACTCAATTGACCGCAGTTCAATTTCAATCTAATATCTGCAATTTGAAATGTATTCTCCGCGTCCTTTGCGTTCTACGCGAACTCAGCGGTTCACTACTGCGCGAGAGGGGCTTTCTCCGGCTCCCAGACTACCCGAAATCCCACAAAGCTCAGACGGGCTACCGGCATATAACGATAACGACTGGTAGTCCGTGCCGCCTCCTCACCGTGATACCAACTCCCGCCCCGGATGGTTTTGAACATACCCGTAGCAGGTCCGATCGGATTGATTTTACCCGAAGACTGGTAATAATCACTGCGGTAATAATCCTGACACCATTCATAGAGATTACCAGCCATGTCGTACAAACCCAGATGATTCGCTGAAAATTTCGCTACTGGTGCAACGCGTTTCCACTTATCCGTTTTGCCGGTCCCGGAATAATTCGCCAACGAATGATCGAGAGTGTTGCCGTGCGGATATTTGATATTCATCCCACCGCCGCGGGCGGCGTATTCCCATTGTGCTTCCGATGGTAACCAACCGCCAACCCATTTACAGAACTCATCGGCTTCGTACCAGGTAATGAATGCGATCGGGTAGGAATTGTCGGTGCCGGCTTCCTGTTCCGGCATCGCTTTGCCTGTCTGCCGACAGTAGGACTTGTACTGTCCGATGGTCACTTCAGTTGCACTGATGTAAAAATCGGTCAGCATTACTGAATGAGCGGGTCTGGTATCATCGGAACAGCTTTCATCGATAGCCCCCATTTGGAAAGTACCGCCTTTAACCAGTACGGCCGGAATTTTCAAGACACTAATTTCTACTTTATGCTCTGAGGAGTTGGTCTCTCTGTCAATCGGTTCAGGAGAATTTCTGATAAAAGCAATCAAACCTATTAAAAGCAGTAAAAACCAATTTGTCGGCTTTCTTTGTTGGTTTTGAATCACTTTCTCACTGTATCCCTTTATCCTGTAACAAAATATTAAAAGATGTTTGTATTATCAAGTATTTTTTAATATTGATCCGGATTTCCGGTTTTTCCCGGCATTTGTCCTCATGACATTACCTCTCTTCCGCCTGCTCAATCTGTTCTCCTGAAGAAGTCCGGGTGGATGTTTTTTATACTTTTTCAGGGCAAAGAGTGTTAAAATATGATGTGCTAATCCTTCACGAAAAGGAACTGTTCGATGATCAATCCCCCAAAAAACCTGCGATCCGGCTCGCTCCTGCCCGGACTAATTCTCGCCGGTATTCTGGTATTTTCACTGAAAGGCGCCGCTGAGATGAAGACGCTTACAATTCATTATCACCGCTACGATCAGGCCTATCAAGGCTGGACGCTCTGGGTTTGGGCTAATCAGGTTACAACCGAAATCAGCGCTGTCAAAACAGATGACTATGGGCTGATTTTTAACCTCGATCTGACAAATTTTCCGCCGAATCCCGACATCGGACTTCTGCCGAAGATTGGCAACTGGGAGAATAAAGACGATCCCAATCGTTACTGGACTAATAAAATGCAAAAGGAAATCTGGATTCTGCAGGGCGAGGCAACCGTTTATTACGAAAAGCCCGACACCAGCCCCAAGATTCGCGGGGCTTTTCTTGACAGTCCGACAGAAATCAAATTAATATTTTCGAATGCAATTGCGAAAAAAACTATATCCAGCCTTAATCCGGTAGTTACCTTGAAAGATGGACAGACTATCAAACCGAGTAAACTGAGTCTGTATCCGGAATCATCCGACTCTTCGGAAATCGTTCACCTCTTAAGTCTGCCGCCGCTCGATGTTGACCAATTGCCGGCCACCATTGCAACGCCGGGATTTAAGAATTGCCCCCTCCACCTACGTCATATCCTCGATGAAAAAAAGTATATATCCAGCGAACCGTTGGGCGCTTTCTATTCACCTGAATCAACCAAATTTGCCGTCTTCGC